>NZ_LTCZ01000430.1:0-131823 GCF_001583455.1 Rhodococcus sp. LB1
TCCGGCCCCCGCAACGGCTCGCGCCGTACAGCTACGCCGTCGGCGCAGAGGTCGTGCACGAGGACACCGGGGTCGTCGCCGAACAGAGCGAGGGTGACGCGTTCGGCAGATTGATCCTCCTGTTCGACCCCGAGGGCGACGAGGCCTGGAACGGCACCATGCGGCTGGTCGCCTACATTCAGGCCGACCTCGACGCCGCCGTGGCGTCCGACCCCCTGCTTCCCGAGGTGGCGTGGAGCTGGCTCGTCGACGCACTCGAATCGCGCCACGAACCGCTCAACGCGCTCGGCGGGACGGTGACCGCGACGACGTCGGTGCGCTACGGCGACATCGCCGGTCCCCCGCATGCGCATCAGCTGGAACTGCGCGCGTCGTGGACGGCGACGTCGGTCGAACTGGCCACGCACGTCGAGGCGTTCTGCGAGGTACTGGCGTATGCGGCCGGTCTGCCGCCCGCCGGGGTGTCCCAGCTGCGGACGCTGGGCGACGAGTAGTCAGGCCGATTCGGTGCCCGCCGAGGGCACGTCGGTGGTGGCGCTGCGCGACCATTCCAGGAATCGTCCGACCGCCTGGGTGACGGAGATGCTGCGGATCGAGGGGAACACGTCGAACGCGTGCTGCGCGCCCTTCAATTCCGCGTAGACGACGGGGCTGTCCGACACCTGCCGCAGTTCGTCGACGAAGATCCGCGCCTCGGCGACGGGAATGAGCGAATCGCTCGTGCCGTGGATCACGAAGAACGGCGGTGCGTCCGCCCGCAGGTGCGCCAGCGGCGACGCCGCCCGGTAGTCGTCGGGGAACGTGGCCTGCTTGCCGAGCACCATCGGCATCAGTCCGGAGTGCACGCGCTGGAGGACGGCCTTGATGCCGGTGTCGCCGGCGAAGTCGTAGACGCCGTAGTACGGGACACACGCCTGGACCGAGGTGTCGACGTCCTCGAACCCCGGCTGCAGGTGGCTGTCGTTCGCGGTGAGTCCCACCATGGCGGCGAGGTGGCCGCCCGCGGAACCACCTGTGACGGCGATGAAGTCGGGGTTGCCGCCGTATTCCTCGACGTGCTCCCGGAGCCAGGCCAGGGCCTGCTTGATCGCGATCAGGTGTTCGGGCCACTTCGCCTTCGGCGACAGCGGGTAGTTGACGGCCGCGCACACCCACCCCCGCGAGGCCATCTCCAGCATGAGCGGCAGACCCTGTTGATCCTTGTTCCCGATCACCCATCCCCCGCCGTGGATCTGCAGGAGGACCGGACTCTTCGACGGCACATCCTGCCGGTGATAGATGTCGAGGCGGGCCCGGCGCCCGCCCGGCCCGTACGCGAGGTTGCGGACCCGGGTGACCGCCTTGTTGCGCATCCAGAACGGGTTGAGGAGTTGCCGCCACACGGGTCGCCCCGGGTGTTCGATGGCAGTGTCGCGGTCGGTGTAGTTCTCGCCGAGCGTCTCGACGAGAGCGGATTCGGCTTCCGCTCCGGCGCCCCGGCCGGTGGCGATCACGGCGGCGAGCCCGGCGGCGGATGCGGCGGCCAGCGCCAGCCCGATGCGGTCGCTTCGGGTCCGTGTTCCGTGACGCGCGGCGTGCTGGGCGGCGTCGGCCGCGGTCACGGCGAGCAGGTGCGGCGCGGTTTCGGTAGTGAGCCACCCCGAGAAGAACGCGACCACCGACGTGGGCGCACCGGGCAGGGGACGCAGGGCGTTGGCGGCGAGTGCCGCGCCGACGGCCTGCCGGAGAACGAAGCCTCGGGTCATACCCCCAACCGTAGAACATGTTCTAATCGATCGGTTGCCCGCCCCGGCCCGCGGGCGCCGGATCGAGAACGAGGCGGTGGGCCATCACCCGGGGCCCGGCGCGCCGTCGACCTCGCAGTTCCATGATTCGATGGACCTACTTCTAGAACGTGTTCTAGTATCGGACCATGCAGCGACTCAGCGGTCTCGACGCGTCCTTCCTCTATCTCGAAACGTCGACGCAACTCCTCCACGTCTGCGGAGTCATCATCCTCGACGTCTCGACGGTTCCGGGCGGCTACACGTTCGCCCAGCTCAAGGCGGAGCTCGGCGCGCGCACCGAGGCGATTCCCTCGTTCCGGCGCAAGCTGCAGGACTCGAAGTTCAACCTCGACCACCCCGTGTGGGTCGAGGACACCGACTTCGACATCGACCGGCACTGCCATCGTGTCGCGCTCCCCGCTCCCGGCGGCCGCGACGAGCTGGCCGAGCTGTGCGGCGACATCGCAGGCATTCCCCTCGACCGTGCCCGGCCGCTGTGGGAGATGTGGGTGATCGAGGGCCTCGAGGACGGTTCCGTCGCCGTGATGTCGAAGATGCACCACGCCGGGGTCGACGGCATCACCGGCGCCAACATGATGGCCCAGCTGTGCGGCCTCGAACCGGACGCACCACGCCCAGACCCCGACGACTCCGCCGAGAGCGCGGGGCAGGCGAGCACACTCGACATCGCCGTGGGCGGGCTGCTCGCGGTCGCGTCCCGGCCCGCGAAACTCCTCAGGATCGTCCCGCAGAGCCTGACTCTGCTACCCCGCTGGATCGGCCGGGCCCGCCGCGGCGAGGCGATGCCCGCACCGTTCACCGCGCCGCGCACGTCCCTGAACGGCACGTTGACCAGTCACCGCAATCTCGCGTTCACCCAGCTCGACCTCGAGAAGGTCAAGACGGTCAAGGACGCGTTCGACGTCAAGGTCAACGACGTGGTGCTCGCGCTGTGCTCGGGCGCGCTGCGGAAGTACCTGCAGCACCGCCGGGAGCTGCCCGACAAGTCGCTCGTCGCCATCGTCCCGGTGTCGGTACACGGAAAGTCGGACCGCCCGGGCACCAACCAGGTGTCGGGCATGTTCACCCAGCTCGGCACCCAGATCGAGGATCCGGCCGAACGCCTGCTGGCGATCGGCGAACACAACTCGACCTCGAAGGAACACAACGAAACCCTCGGCGCGAGCCTGCTGCAGGATTGGTCCCAGTTCGCCGGGCAGGCTGTGTTCGGCACCGCCATGCGCCTCTACTCGACCCTCGGCCTGGCGGAGCGGCATCCGGTGGTCCACAACCTGGTCATCTCCAACGTGCCCGGACCGTCGGTCCCGCTGTACTTCCTGGGCGCGCTGATCAAGGCGATGTATCCGCTGGGACCGATCTTCCACGGCGCCGGGCTCAACGTGACGGTGATGTCACTGAACGGTCAGCTCGACGTCGGCCTGATGAGCTGCCCGGAACTGGCACCCCACCTCTGGGACCTCGTCGACGCGTTTCCCGCGGCGTTGGACGAGCTCGTCGCGGCCGCGGGGAACCGGACGTGAACCCGCCGGTGCGCTGCGGGAATCCCGAAGCGACGTAGAGTCAGCTGTCATGTCCGAAGTCACCGACGACGCCTCGTCACCCGGCCCCGCCGAAGAGCCCGGCCGGCAGATCGTTCCCCTGCTCGCACCCCGGGACGGCGTGCCCGACGTCGTGACCACGGCGGAGGGTGTCGCGAAGGCCGCGGCCGCGCTGAGCGAGGGCACCGGGCCGCTGGCGGTCGACGCCGAGCGGGCGTCCGGCTTCCGCTATTCGGCGCGGGCGTATCTCGTGCAGCTGCGCCGGGAGGGTGCGGGCACGGTGCTCCTCGACCCGATCCCCACCGCCGCCGATCTCGCCCCGCTGGCGGAGGTGATCAATCCGCTGGAGTGGATCCTGCACTCCGCCGACCAGGATCTGCCGGGGCTCGCGGAGATCGGTCTGGCGCCGGCGACCCTGTTCGACACCGAACTGGCGGGGCGCCTCGCCGGGTTCGAACGGGTCGGTCTCGCCGCGATCGTCGAGCGGACGCTGGGCCTCGAACTCCGGAAGGGCCACGGCGCCGCCGACTGGTCGAAGCGGCCGCTGCCCGATTCCTGGCTGAACTACGCAGCCCTCGACGTCGAGGTTCTGGTCGAGTTGCGGAACGTGATGGCCGCGGAACTCGACGAGCAGGGCAAGAGCGGGTGGGCTGCACAGGAGTTCGAGCACATCCGGCTCGCGGGGCCACCGAAGCCCAAGGCCGACCGCTGGCGGCGGACGTCGCACATCACGTCGCTGAAGACGCAGCGGCAACTCGCCGCGGCACGCTCCCTGTGGCAGGCCCGCGAGGACCTCGCCCGCAAACGGGACGTCTCCCCCAGCCGGGTCCTGCCGGATTCGGCGATCATCGACGCGGCGACCAAGGACCCCCGGAGCATCGAGGCGCTCCGGGCGCTGCCCGTGTTCGGCGGTCCCCGCCAGCGGCGGCACTCCCGGATCTGGCTGCAGGCGCTCGAGGATGCCCGGGCACTGCCGGACACCGCACTTCCTCCGAAGACCCCGCCGTTCACGGGACCGCCGCCGGCGAGCCGGTGGGCGCGACACGACCCCGAGGCCGCCGAACGGCTGACGGCTGCCCGCGCCGCGCTGGCCGCCCTCGGCGCGGAGGTGTCGGTGCCGGTGGAGAACCTGGTGACCCCGGAACTCGTCCGCAGGTTGTGCTGGGACTGGTCGGCCCCCGAGGACGGCGAGGTCGAGACGGCGATCGACCGGGTGCTCGACGCGGGCGGTGCCCGCCCCTGGCAGCGGACGCTGACCGTGCCCGCGCTGGCGAGCGCACTGCTCTCCGCCGCCGAGCAGAAGGGCTCCGGCGGCACCTGACCGACAGCACCGACACGCGGGGTGAGCGCGTGAATTCCCGATGAGGTACCCATTAAGTTACCCGCGAGTAACGATAGGGGTACGCTGGTCTGGAGGCCGGACGCCTGGCCGTGATCCGGAACCAAACTGCTCCATCAGGAGGAATTCGCGTGGCTCCATCCACCACAACTCAACGCAACGTCGTGTTCGTCGACGGCATCCGCACTCCGTTCGGCAAGGCCGGCCCCAAGGGCATCTACGCGGAGACCCGCGCGGACGACCTCGTCGTCAAGACCATCCGCGAGCTGCTTCGCCGTAATCCGCAGCTCGACCCCGCGCGCATCGACGAGGTCGCCATCGCCGCGACCACGCAGACGGGCGATCAGGGTCTCACCATCGGCCGCACCTCCGCGATCCTGGCCGGACTTCCCGAGACCGTCCCCGGTTTCGCCATCGACCGCATGTGTGCCGGTGCCATGACGTCCGTCACCACCACCGCGTCGGGCATCGGCTTCGGCCAGTACGACGTGGTGATCGCCGGCGGCGTCGAGCACATGGGCCGTCACCCGATGGGCGAGGGCGCAGACCCGAACCCCCGGTTCCTCGCCGATCGCCTCGTCGACCCCAGCGCGCTCGTCATGGGCAACACGGCCGAGAACCTGCACGACCGGTTCCCGACCATCACCAAGGACCGCACCGACGCGTACGCCGTCGCGAGCCAGAACAAGTACGAGGCAGCCCGCAAGGCCGGCTTCATCGCCGACACCCTCGTGCCCGTCGCCACCCGCTCCGCCGCCGGCTGGGGGCTGGCCACCGAGGACGAGCCGCCGCGTCCGGGCACCACGCTCGAGGACCTCGGCAAGCTGAAGACGCCGTTCCGTCCCGCGGGTCGGATCACCGCGGGTAACGCGGCCGGTCTGAACGACGGTGCGACCGCCGCCCTCCTCGCCGGTGAGGACACCGCGCTCGAACTCGGACTGCCGATCGGCATGCGCATGGTCGGATTCGCGTTCCAGGGCGTCGACCCCGCAGTCATGGGCATCGGCCCGGTGCCGGCCACCGAGAAGCTGCTTGCCCGCACCGGCCTGAAGATCGAGGACATCGGTCTGTTCGAGATCAACGAGGCCTTCGCCGTCCAGGTCCTCGCGTTCCTCGAGCACTACGGCATCGCCGACGACGATCCGCGCGTCAACCAGTGGGGCGGCGCCATCGCATGCGGCCACCCCCTCGCGTCCTCCGGTGTCCGCCTGATGACCCAGCTGTCCCGCCAATTCGCCCAGCGCCCCGACGTCCGTTACGGCCTGACCACCATGTGCATCGGTCTGGGCATGGGCGGAACCGTGATCTGGGAGAACCCGAACTTCGATGGAGCCAAGTAGATGACCGACATTGCAACGGCATTCGCCGACGAGGTCGTGACCAACGCGTACACCAAGATCGTCGCCGTACCCGGCATCGAGGGCCCGGTCGCGCTGATCACCCTCGACAACGGTTTCGACCACACCAAGCCGTCGTCGTTCGGCCCGGGCGGCCTGAAGGCGCTCGACGCCGCACTGGACGAGGCGTTCGCGGCCCATCCCGTCGCGATCGCGATCACCGGCAAGCCCTTCATCTTCGCCGCCGGCGCGGACCTCAAGGGTGTTCCGAGCATCACGAACCGTGACCAGGCGCTCGAACTCGGCCGGCTCGGCCACAAGGTGTTCCGCCGGCTGCGCGAATCGTCCGTGCCGACGTTCGCGTTCGTCAACGGCGTCGCACTCGGCGGCGGACTCGAGGTCGCGCTGCACAGCCACTACCGCACCGCATCCGAGAGCGCGGGCGCCCTGGGTCTGCCCGAGACGTTCCTCGGACTGGTGCCGGGCTGGGGCGGAACGCAGTTGCTGCCCAACCTCATCGGCCCCTCGAACGCGGTCACCGTCGTCCTCGAGAACGCGCTGAACCAGAACAAGACGCTCACCCCGAAGAAGGCCCTCGAACTCGGCGTCGTCGACGCGGTGTTCGGTTCGGCCGACTTCCTCGAGCAGTCATTCGCCTGGGCCGCGCAGGTCCTGGCCGGCGAGATCACCCCCACGCGTCCCGAGATCGACCGGGGCAAGGGCTGGGACGACGCGATCGCCCGCGCGAAGGCCGTCGTCGAGGGCAAGACCAAGAACAACGCCCCCGGACCGGTCAAGGCCGTCGAGCTCCTCGAGCTGGCCCGGACCACCGATCTCACCGATCCCGCGTCGCTCGACAAGGGCTTCGCCGCCGAGGACGAGGCGCTCGCCGATCTGCTGCTCGCGGACGAGCTCCGCGCAGGCCTGTACGCGTTCGACCTGGTGAACAAGCGCGCCAAGCGTCCCGCCGGCGCACCGGACAAGTCCCTCGCCCGCAAGGTGACGGGTGTCGGCATCGTCGGTGCCGGATTGATGGCCAGCCAGCTCGCGATGCTGTTCGTCCGCCAGCTCAAGGTGCCGGTCATCCTCACCGACATCGACCAGGAGCGCATCGACAAGGGTGTCGGCTACGTCCACGGCGAGATCGACAAGCTGCAGGGCAAGGGCCGGTTGTCGCCGGACGCGGCGAACCGCCTCAAGGGTCTCGTGTCCGGCTCGCTGGACAAGGCCGCGTTCGCGAAGACCGACTTCGTGATCGAGGCCGTGTTCGAGAACCTCGATCTGAAGAAGAAGATCTTCGCGGAACTCGAGGAGCACGTCGCCCCCGAGACCATCCTGGCGACGAACACGTCCTCGCTGTCGATCACCAAGATGGCCGCGGACCTGAAGCACCCCGAGCGGGTGGTCGGCTTCCACTTCTTCAACCCGGTCGCCGTGCTGCCCCTGCTCGAGGTCATCAAGGGCGAGAAGACCGACGACGCCACGCTGGCAACGGCATTCGCCACCGCCAAGGCGCTCAAGAAGTCGGCCGTCGGTTCCGCCGACCTGCCCGGGTTCGTCTTCAACCGACTCCTGATCCGCACCCTCGGTGAGGTCATGAACGCGGTCGACGAGGGCACCCCGTTCGAGGTGGCCGACAACGCCATCGCCGAACTCGGCATGCCGATGACCCCGTTCACCCTGCTGGCCCTCGTCGGGCCTGCGGTCGCGCTGCACACCGGTGAGACCCTCGCCGAGGCGTACCCCGAGCGCTTCCACAACTCCCCCGGACTCGAGGCGCTGGTCGAGGCCAAGAAGTCGGCGGTGTGGAGCTACGGCGCCGACGGCAAGCAGGTCGTCGACCCCGAGGTCGCCGAACTGTGGAAGCAGGGCGACAAGGCGTCCACGTCCGAAGAGGTTCTGGATCGCACGCGTCGCGCGTTCGCCGAAGAGATCCAGATCATGCTCGACGAGGGTGTCGTCGCCGCGGCCGAGGACATCGACCTCTGCCTGATCCTGGGCGGCGGATTCGGCTTCTGGAACGGTGGTATCACGCCGTACCTGGACCGCACCGGCACGTCCGAGGCCGTCAACGGCAAGCGGTTCCTGGCACCGGGCGTCGCGAGCGTCTGACCCGGAGGTGAGTGGCAATGTGTGCCCCGGCACACATTGCCACTCACCTGCTCAGGACACGGGGACGTGATCGGCGGCGGCGAGCGCCTGGCGGGCGTACGCCCGCACGTCGGCGTCCGTGTCCTCGAGCGCAGTGGTGAGCGCGCCGACGGCGGCGCGGTCGCCCGGCCACCGGCCGAGTGCGAGGACGGCGGCCTTGCGCACATCGAGGTGCGCATCCGTCAGGGCGTCCGCCAGCGCGGGCACCGCGACCTCGGGGTCCGCTCCGGCGAGTGCCCGCGCAGCGCCCTGCCGGATCTGCCAGGCCGACTCCCGCAGCGCCGCCGTCGCAAGGGTCACGTCGTCGCCGGTGCAGCCCAGACTCGCGAACGCCGTGAGCGCGGCGGCGCGTACCAGCGGATCGCGGTCGCCGGCCAGTGAGCGCACGGTGTCGACACCGCCGAGCCCGATGGTGGCCAGGCCGTGCGCGACGGTGATCCGCACTTCCCGGTTCTCGTCGTGCGCGCCCGCCGCCACCGACTCCCACCGGTCCAGCGACACCAGTGCCCGCACCGCTTCGATCCGGACGTGGTGATCACCGTCGGACAGCGCCGTCAGGAACTGCTCCGCCGAACCGGCGTGCAACGCGCGCAGAACGTCGACCACGGCGGACCGGACCACGGCGTCACCCGACCCCAGGTGGTCGGCCAGTCCGTCGGCGGACGGCAGCACCTCGACGAGTTCGCGCAGGCCGTCGGCGGCAGCGCGGCGCACCGTCACCGCACCGTCGCCGAGGGCGTCGACGAGGGCCGTCCCGAATCCGTCGGGGGTTCCTTCCGTCAGCACCGAGAGTGCCGTGACGCGGACCTGCGGGTCGGCGTCGCCCAGATACGGTGCAAGCTCGGCGACGCTCGGCGCGTCGAGTCCGAGGACCGCGACGATGGCCGGTGACGACGGCTCCTGCCGGACCGGCGCGGCGATGCGCGAGCGCTCCTCCACCGGGGCACGCCCCCCGACCAGTGGCGGCTGCGCGACGGGTACGACCGTCCGGTCCACCGGCGGAAGGGAATCGAGTCCGGGCACCGGCACGAAGTACGGCTCGACGGGGCGCTTGAGGAATTCCATGTCGCCGTTCTCGCCGCGCCGCAGATTCAGGTGGTATCCCCATTCGTCGTCCCGCTGCTCCGGGAGGTCCGCCCGTTCGTGGTAGAGCCCCCAGCGACTTTCGGTTCTGGTGAGGGAGCTGCGGGACGCCATTTCCGCGCAGTCCCGGATGAACGTGACCTCCGCGCAGCGCATCAGTTCGTGCGGGGTGGTCGCGCCCATCCCGGCGATCTCCCCTGCCATCCGTTCGAACGTCTCGACGGCGATCGACAGCTTCGTCGCCGTCTTCGGCGGCGCGACATAGTCGTTGACGAAGCGGCGCAGCTTGTACTCGACCTGCGGCTGCGGCGGCCCGTCCGGGTTGCGCAGCGGCCGGTAGATCAGCTCGTGCGCGGCGGCCAGCTGCTCTGCGGGCAGCGCGGTCGGCGCCTCGACGTCGGGCAGGGTGCCGGTGGCGTGCGATCCGGCGAGGTCGCCGTACACGAATGCGCCGATCATGTAGTTGTGGGGGACGCAGGCGAGGTCGCCTGCCGCGTACAAGCCGGGGACGGTGGTCGCGCCGTGCTCGTCCACCCACACCCCGGACGCGGAATGCCCGCTGCACAAGCCGATCTCGGAGATGTGCATCTCGATGTCGTGGCTGCGGTAGTTGTGGCCGCGGTTCGCGTGGAACGTGCCGCGGGTGGGGCGTTCAGTGGTGTGCAGGATCGACTCGAGCGTGTCGAGGGTTTCCTCCGGGAGGTGGCTGACCTTGAGATAGATGGGCCCGCGAGCGGATTCGATCTCGCTCTTGACCTCGCTCATCATCTGCCCCGACCAGTAGTCGGAGTCGACGAACCTCTCCCCCTCGGCATTCACCTGGTAACCGCCGAACGGGTTCGCGACGTACGCGCACGCCGGGCCGTTGTAGTCCTTGATCAGCGGGTTGATCTGGAAGCATTCGATGCCGCTCAGTTCGGCTCCCGCGTGATAGGCCATCGAGTAGCCGTCACCGGCGTTGGTCGGGTTCTCGTACGTGCCGTAGAGGTACCCCGATGCCGGGAGCCCGAGCCGGCCACACGGACCGGTCGCGAGGATCACCGCCTTCGCCCCGACCGCGACGAACTCACCGGTGCGGGTGTTCAGCGCCGCGGCCCCGACGGCGCGGCCGTTCTCCGTCAGCACCCGGACGGGCATCAGGCGGTTCTCGATGCGGATCTTCTCCCGCATCTTCCGCTGCCGCAGCACCCGGTAGAGAGCCTTCTTCACGTCCTTGCCCTCGGGCATCGGCAGCACGTACGAGCCGGAGCGGTGCACCCGGCGGACCGCGTATTCGCCGTACTCGTCCTTCTCGAACTTCACGCCGTACTTCTCGAGGCGCTGCACCATCGCGAAACCGCGGGTCGCCGTCTGGTACACGGTGCGCTGGTTGACGATCCCGTCGTTGGCTCTGGTGATCTCGGCGACGTAGTCCTCGGGTTCGGCCTTGCCGGGGATGACGGCGTTGTTGACGCCGTCCATTCCCATTGCGAGCGCGCCGGAATGGCGCACGTGCGCCTTCTCGAGCAGGAGCACGTTCGCGCCGTTCTCGGCGGCGGTCAGTGCCGCCATCGTGCCGGCGGTGCCGCCACCGATCACGAGCACGTCGCAATCGAGACGGACGGTGTCGGCGAGGTCGGGGATGTCCATCAGGTCTCCGAAGTGTGGTTCAGTGCGGCGAGCACGTCGGCGCGCGCGGCACGGGTGTCGGGGTGGTCGAGGTGGTCGCGGTCCCGGGGGTGCGGGATGTCGACGAGCGCCCGCAGCGGCTCGCCGGCCCGGCCGAGCACCGCGACGCGATCACCGAGCAGCACCGCCTCGTCCACGTCGTGGGTCACGAACACCACGGTGGTCGGGTGAGTACTCCACGTGTCGACGAGCAGTCGCTGCATGACGCCGCGGGTCTGCGTGTCGAGGGCGCCGAACGGCTCGTCCATCATCACGGCCCGCGGAGCCCCGGCGAGGCCGCGCGCCAACTGCACTCGTTGCCGCATGCCGCCGGACAGGTTCTTGGGCAGGAAGTCGCCGAACCCGGTCAGACCGACCTCCGCGATCCAGCGATCGGCGGTCTCACGGCGTCCCTTGCGGGGTTCGCCGCGGAGCGCGAGGGCCAGCTCGATGTTCGAGCGCACCGTGCGCCACGGGAGGAGCGCGTTGTCCTGGAAGACGACGGCCCGGTCCCGGGACGTCGACTCCACCGCCGCGCCGTCGGCGACGACGCGGCCCGAATCGGGCGGCAGCAGGCCGGCCAACGCGCGCAGCACGGTGGACTTGCCGCACCCCGAAGGCCCGGTGAGCACGAGGATCTCGCCGGGGACCACGGTCAGCGACAGCGAACGGATGACGGGGTTCCCGGTGTAGGACAGGGTGACGTCGTCGAGGACCAGCGACATGCCGGCGGTCACGGACGGCACTGCGGTGGCGGTCATGCGCGCTCCCCTCGTGGCAGCCAGCGGGTGACGCGCCTGCCGAGCAGTTCGACTGCGCCGGACGTCGCGAATCCGAGGATGCCGATAGTGATCATGCCGACGAAGACGCCGGGATAGTCGACGATCGTGTACGCCTGCCAGGTGCGGTACCCGACACCGAGCCTGCCGGAGATCATCTCGGCGGAGATCACGCAGATCCACGCCACCCCGATTCCGACCGAGAGTCCACCGAACACGCCGGGCAGGATTCCGGGCAGCACCACCCGGGACAGCACGTCCCAGCGTCCGCCGCCGAGCGTGCGCACCGAGTCCTCCCACAACGTCGGGAGGGCCCGGACGGCATGCCGGGTGCTCACCATGATCGGGAAGAACGCGGCAACGAACGTGATGAACACGATGCCGGCCTCGTCGCTGGGAAACAGCAGGATCGCGACGGGTACCACCGCGATGGCGGGGATCGGCCGCGCGAGTTCCGTCAGCGGACCGAGGACGTCGGCGAACAGTTCCGATCTGCCGAGGGCGATTCCGGTGGCCACACCGACCACAGTCGCGAGTCCGAATCCGCTGAGGATGCGGATCAGCGACTGCCCGAGGTCGAGGTAGAACAGGTCGCTCTGCAGCTGGGTTCCGAACGCGGACACGACGTCGGTGACGGTGGGGAGCGTGTCGAACCGCAGCCACACCCGCACGTCGTTGGCGGTCAGCAACTGCCACGCGACGATTGCCGCGATCACGGACGTGATTCGTACGAGGCGTGACCGCCACGGCGAGGTTCGCCGGCGCGTCGATGCCGGATCATGTTCTTCGGCAGCGGCTTCGGTGTCGAACAGGACCGTGGACTGTTGCAGGGTGGTCACTGCCGCACCTCCTCGACCGCGCGGTCGTACGTGACCACGCCACCCGTGGGATGCGCGCGCAGGTAGCGGTCTGCCGCGGCGCCGGTGGTGAAGGGCAGGAAGTTGTCGCCGTCGCGCACCCACACCGATTTGTCCGCGAACCACCGGGTGCCCAGTTCGGCGTCGGGAACGTAGGCGGCGCGCACGGCGCGTCCCTCGGCCCGGGCCTGCTTGACCGCCCGGAGCAGGCACGTCGGGTTCGCGGCCGGTTGCGTCCCGGTGGCGCCGTCGAACCAGACCTCCCCGGCCAGTGCCGGATCGCCCGGGGCGGTGGCGCACACGGGATCGGTGCCGGTGACCGACGTCGGGTTGGCCGTGGACGCGAGCGTGGCGTCGTAGTCCTGCCCGTCGGCCTCGAACGCGGACCGGAGCGGAGCGTCGTTCACGAAACCGTCGACGTCGAGGTCGGCGAAGTCGCCGATCGACTTCAGGTACGGCACATCGTTCTTCAGCGCATCGATCAGCCCGGGCTTGAGGGTGGTGTCGAACGACGTGCCGCCCGGGCCGTTGTACAGGTACACGACCTCCTGCGGCAGGCCGCTCGCGTCGGCCACGATCCGCGACGCCTCGAGCGGTTGCGTCTGGACGAACCGCGTGGCGTCGAGCTGCGCCCGGAGGAACGCGTCGAGAACTTCGGGGTGTTCGTCCGCGTACGCCTCACGGGCCACCACACCGTGCAGGGTCGGGGTTCGGAGTTCGGCGCCGTCGTACAGCAGCTTGGCCTTGTCCTGGAAGACGAGAAGTCCGGGCCAGGCCACGAACTGGGACAGCGCCGCCACCTGACCGGATTCCAGGGCCGAGGATCCGACCTGCGGCTGCTGGTTGAGCACTTCGACGCCGGTACCCGGGTCGATTCCGGCGCGGTCGAGCGCCTGGACGAGGGTGCCGTGGCCTGCGGAGCCGACGCTCGCGGACACCTTCTTGCCGGCCAGGTCGCCGAGTGTGGTCGCCGGTGAATTCGGTGGCACCACCACCATGTTCAGTGCGCCCTCGGGGTTGTAGCCGGTGACCGAGACGATCTCCGTCTTCGAGCGCGGGTTCGCCTGGGTGCGGGAGCCGTTGATCAGCATGGGGTAGTCGCCCATCGATCCGATGTCGATCTTCTCGGCCACCATCTGGGCGGTGATCGGCGCCCCGGTGTCGTAGTCCTGCCATTCGACGGAGTACTTCGTCCCGGTCTGCTCGGTCACGTCCTGCAGGCGCTGTTCGAGGTATCCCTGTGCGCGCAGCAGCGTTCCGGCGGTGACGGTGTTGATCGTCTTGGACTGGTACCCGATCACGAGCGTGACCGCGTCACCGTCGTCGGCGGAGGGTTCGAGCGAGCAACTGGTCGCCACGAGTGTCAGTGCCGCGGCGGCGATCGCGAAGGTGGAAGAGCGTCGCTTCATCTGTGTGGTCTTTCGCTCAGCGGAGGAGGTACGGCATGTTCACGGTGACCGCGCCGGTCGGGCAGCGAGCCGCGCAGGGCCCGCAGTACCAGCATTCGTCGACGTGCATGAAGGCCTTGCCGTTCTCCGGGTTGATGGCCAGCGAATCGAGCGGGCAGATCTCGACGCACAGGGTGCAGCCCTCGATGCACAGCGACTCGTCGATGGTGACGGGTACGTCGGCTCGTTGATTGACCAAGGTCATGAGGTGAGCTCCCAGTTCGTGATGTCGGGTCGGCGGACGAGGCTGCTGCGCATGGTGATTCGGTCACCGCGCATGCGGATGTATTCAAGGTCGACGGGACGTCCGTCGACGAGCCGGGTGAGGCGTTCGAGCAACAGGAGCGCCGCACCCTCGGGCGTCTGGAGGTTCGCGGCGGAATGGGCGTCGGCGTTCACCGATTCGATCGCCAGATCGGCGGAGCCGAGGGGCTGGCCGCACACCTCCTCGATCAGCGCGAACACGTCGTTGGTTTCGAGGTCGTGGCCGAGGATCTCGGCTCCGATGTCGGGAACGAGGTAGGTAAGGTCCAGGCTGAGCGGCAGGTCGCCGAGGTAGCGCACCCGCTCGATGTAGACGGCGGGTTCGCCCGGCTCCAGCTGCAGGCGGCGGGCGACGGCGGGCGGCGGGCTGATCTCCAGGGCGGCGCGGACGTCGTTGCGGACGTCGCCGTGCCCCTTGAGCGTCTCCTTCAGCCCGAGCAGGGCGTCGAGACCGTGGTCGTACTTGCGCTGCGCCACGTGCGTTCCCACGCGCGGGGCCCGGTCGATGAGCCCCTCCTGCTTCAGCAGCGCCAGTCCGTCGCGTACCGCATTGCGCGACACGCCGAACTCTTCGGCCAACTCCGATTCCGACGGCAATCCGCGCTCGGCGAAGGAGTCCGCGTGGATCTGCTGACGGAGCAGGTCGGCGAATCTGCGCGCATGGTCCGCGCGGGAACTGCGCGACGCCGTCTGGAGGGGAGTCGGATTCACCACCGTGGTTTCCTTCGTCGATAGTGCGTGTGAGCTGGACGAAGACAAACGCTAACGGCAGTCGGCGGGGCCCGGAGTCGCCGCGAACGGCCGCTCGGGGCGACCCCGCGAATCGGCCGGGTCCGCGGCGGGACCGGAACGCCTCACCAGCGGAAACACGGCAGCGACCCGCTAATGCGCCAGGCCGGGCCGGGCCGGGAAGTTTCAATCAGGGTGATTCGAAGTCGCGACGTCCGCCCGTCGAGAGATCAAGTCTAGGTTAGGCTTACCTTCTGTTTTCGTCCCGAAGGAGTCGTTGCCGTGTTCGCACCCACCGCCAGACGTCAGCTCGCCGTCGCACTCGCCGTGGCCAGTTCGTCCCTCTTCCTCGCCGCGTGCTCGTCCGGCGACAGCGGAGGCAGCACGGCAGCGTCCGGTGAGGGGTTCCCCGTCACGATCGAGAACACGTTCGGATCGACCACCCTCGACGCGGCGCCCGAACGCATCGTCACGCTCGGATGGAACGCCCAGGACGTCGTCTACGCACTAGGCGAGACACCGGTCGGGATGCCGAAGTACACGTACGGCGCCGAGGCGAACGGTGTGATGCCCTGGCTGCAGGACCGATTCGATCCGTCCCGGACCACGTTGCTCGACACGGCCACGTCCACCCCCATCGAGGGCGTCGCCTCGCTGGCGCCCGATGTCGTCCTCGCCCCGTACGAGGGATTCGACCAGGCGACGTACGAGAAGCTGTCGGGGATCGCCCCCACGGTGGCGTACCCGGACAAGGCGTGGCAGACCACGTGGCAGGACCAGACCACGCTGGTCGGACAGGCACTCGGCAAGAGCGCCGAGGCGGAGCAGCTGGTGGCCGGTCTCGACGACACCCTCGCCCAGACCGCCGCCGCACACCCCGAGTTCGCCGGCAAGACGATCTCGGTGATCAACTTCGACACCGACGCCGCGACGGTCAACGTCTACATGCCCTCCGATCCCCGTGTCCAGGTGCTGACCCAGCTCGGGTTCACCGTGTCACCCGGCGTGCAGAAGCTGGCTGCGGCCAATGATCCGGACAAGTTCTTCGCCGACATCTCCGTGGAGAACATCTCCGATGTGGACGCCGACGTCGTGGTCGCGTTCGTCCCGGAGAACACCACCGTTGGCGCGAACCCGGCCTACGCGAATCTCGGTGCCATCGGGCGTGGAACCGCGGTCGCGCTGTCGGACACGAAGATCATCTCGGGGCTCAGCCAGACCAGCGTTCTCGCGACACCGTGGGTTCTGGACAAGCTGACACCTCAGCTGAGCGAGGCCGCGAAGAAAGCGGGTGCCTGAACTCCCGCCTGACAGGCGGTGTCGGGCGTAGCGTAATCCGAGACACGAATTTCCGCTGTGCCCGCATCAGGAACGCTCGCCGAAAGCAGGTATGCGATGACGCAGATGTCCGAAAGACACACCGCGAAGGTCATCGGCGTCACTGTCGCCGCCGCGGTCGGTGGATTTCTCTTCGGTTTCGACAGCTCGGTCATCAACGGCGCCGTCGACTCCATCCAGGACCACTTCGAGCTGGGGTCGTTCTTCACCGGCTTCGCCGTGGCGATCGCTCTGCTCGGATGTGCTGTGGGCGCATGGTTTGCGGGTCGCCTCGCGGACCGCTGGGGCCGCAAGAAAGTGATGCTGCTCGGTTCGGTGCTGTTCGTCGTGTCCTCGCTCGGAGCGGGTCTCGCGTTCAGCGTCCCCGACCTGATGCTGTGGCGCGTCCTCGGCGGTCTCGGCATCGGTATCGCGTCGGTCATTGCGCCCACATACATCTCGGAGATCGCGCCGGCCCGCTACCGCGGCGCGTTGGCGTCGCTGCAGCAGTTGGCCATCACACTCGGCATCTTCGCCGCGCTGCTGTCGGACGCGGTGCTGCAGAACGCCGCGGGCGGCGCCTCCAACGAGTTGTGGCTGAACCTCGAGGCCTGGCGCTGGATGTTCATCGTCGGTGTGGTCCCCGCGGTCGTGTACGGCATTCTCGCACTGATGATCCCCGAGTCACCCCGCTACCTGGTCGGCAAGCACCTCGATCAGGAAGCGGCCGACATCCTCGCGAACATCACCGGCGAAGTCGACCCGCAGGAGCGCGTCTCCGAGATCCGGCTGACCCTCCGCCACGAGTCGACGGCGTCGTTCGACGATATTCGCGGCCCGAAGTTCGGGCTGCAGCCGATCGTCTGGGTCGGCATCTTCATGGCCATCTTCCAGCAGTTCGTGGGTATCAACGCGATCTTCTACTACTCCACCACGCTCTGGAAGTCGGTGGGCTTCACCGAGAACGAGTCGTTCACCACGTCGGTGATCACCGCGATCATCAATGTGGGCATGACGTTCGTCGCCATCCTGTTCGTCGACCGGATCGGCAGGCGCATCCTGCTCATGGTCGGCTCGCTCGGCATGTTCGTGAGCCTGCTCATGGCCGCAATCGCCTTCTCCCAGGCGACGGGCAGCGGCGACGACGTCGTGCTCCCCAGCCCGTGGGGGGCGGTCGCGCTGATCGGCGCCAACCTGTTCGTGATCTTCTTCGCCTCCACCTGGGGCCCGGTCATGTGGGTGATGCTGGGCGAGATGTTCCCCAACAACATGCGCGCCTACGCACTCGGCATCAGCACGGCGGCGAACTGGATCGCGAACTTCACGGTCACGCTGTCGTTCCCGCCTCTCACCCGCTCGGTGGGGCTGTGGTTCCTGTACGGACTGTTCGCGTTCTTCGCGTTGCTGTCCTTCTTCTTCGTCCGGTCGAAGGTCCGGGAGACGAAGGGGATGGAGCTCGAGGAGATGCACACCTGACCCAGGCACGAACGGATCCGGCCGAATCACAGTGCGATTCGGCCGGATTTCTGTGTGGGGCGCCCGGTACTACTGTCCGCTTTTCTCCGCGCGCTGCGCATCGAGGTCGGCGACGACACCGTTCTGCTGCTCGGGGCGCAGGTTCCCGAGGCCGGCGAACCATCCGGTGATCTGCCGGGCGACGTCCTGCGCGGTGAGGCCCAGCTCGGCGTGGATCTGCGCGCGCGACGCGTGGTCGAGGAACCGTTGCGGAACACCGAGATCACGACAGGGGACGTCGACCCCGGCCGACCGCAGCGCGGCGGACACGGTGGAACCGACACCGCCGTGCAGCCCGCTGTCCTCGACGGTGACGACCATCGTGTAGTCCTCGGCGAGCTTCACCAGCGACTCCGGGACCGGCAGAACCCACCGCGGGTCGACGACGGTCGCCGAGATGCCCTGCTGTTCCAGGCGTTCCGCCGCGGCGAGCGCGAGACCGGCGAACGCGCCGACCGACACGATGAGCACGTCGTTCCGCCCGGAGGGGGCGCGAAGGATGTCGACGACACCGTCCACGCGGCTCAGCGCGGGGACGTCGTCGCAGACCGTGCCCTTCGGGAACCGGAGCGCGGTCGGGCCGTCGTCGACGGCCAGCGCTTCGTCCAGTTCCTCCCGCAGGGTGGCAGTGTCGCGGGGAGCCGCGACCTTCATACCGGGGACGATGCCGAGCAGCGACATGTCCCACATGCCGTTGTGGCTGGCGCCGTCGTTGCCGGTGATACCCGCGCGGTCGAGAACGAGGGTGACGGGAAGTTTCAGCAACGCCACGTCCATCAGCAGCTGATCGAACGCGCGGTTGAGGAACGTCGAATAGACCGCGACCACCGGGTGCAGACCCCCCAGGGCGAGGCCGGCCGCCGACGTCACGGCGTGCTGCTCGGCGATCCCGACGTCGAACATCCGGTCGGGATACTTCTCGCCGAACGCGGCGAGACCGGTCGGGCCCGCCATCGCCGCGGTGATCGCCACGATGTCCTGCCGGTGGCTCGCCTGATCGATCAGCTCGGCCGAGAACACCGACGTCCAGTCGGCGGACGCCGACCCGGTCGACTTACCCGTGATCGGGTCGATCACGCCGGTCGAGTGCATCTGATCGGCCACGTGGTTCTCGGCGGGCGCGTAACCCATGCCCTTGCGGGTGACGGCGTGGACGATGACCGGGCCACCGAACGCCTTCGCGCGGCGCAGCGCGGATTCGAGTGCGGCCTCGTCGTGTCCGTCGACCGGCCCGAGGTACTTGATGCCGAGGTCCGTGAACATCACCTGCGGGGCCACGGCGTCCTTGAGACCCGCCTTCATGCCGTGCAGGACCGAGTAGGCGGTTCGGCCCACCCACGGAAGTTTCTTCACCATCCGGCGGCCGCTGTCGAGGATGCGCTCGTATCCCGGCTGGAGGCGGAGGGCGGCGAGGTGGTCGGCGAGACCACCGATGGTCGGCGCGTACGAGCGGCCGTTGTCGTTGACGACGATGACCACCGAGCGGTCCTTGCCTGCCGCGATGTTGTTCAGGGCCTCCCAGCACATGCCTCCGGTCAGCGCGCCGTCACCCACGACGGCCACGACGTGGCGGTCCTGACCGGTCAGCTCGAAGGCCTTCGCGAGGCCGTCCGCGTACGACAGCGACGCCGATGCGTGCGAGGACTCGACCCAGTCGTGGTCGCTCTCCGCCCGGCACGGGTACCCGGACAGGCCACCCTGCTTGCGGAGCGAGTCGAAATCGTCCTTGCGGCCGGTGAGGATCTTGTGGACGTACGCCTGGTGGCCCGTGTCGAAGATGATCGGGTCGGCGGGCGACTCGAAGATGCGGTGCAACGCGAGGGTCAGTTCGACGACGCCCAGGTTGGGGCCGAGATGCCCACCGGTCGCCGCGACCTTCTGCACGAGGAACTCACGAATCTCCGCGGCGAGCTGCTTCATCTCCGTCGAATTCAGCTGACGAAGATCGTCAGGCGTCTGGATACGGGCAAGAACACCCAACGAGATCGCTCCCTCCGTGATGCACGCCGCCTTGCGTGCCTCTGCCGTGGCTTCGTGTCACGTCACAGTGGAACCAGTCTACGGAGCCGCCGGAGTGCGGGACACACGGTATGGGCCGGTGCGGCCCCGTATCGCGGGTTCGTCCTCGGGCATCCCGGCCACGGCCGTGACCGGCTTCACACAATTGTGCCGCCGGACGGGCCCCTCGGAACACCCGACAGCGTCGTGAACAGCCTCTAGGGTCGACTCATGAGCACCGTCGTGGACGCGCTGATCGGGAAAGTCTTCGCCGCAACCCGGGAGAACCGCAGCGGCGAGCTCGCCGACTACATTCCCGAACTCGCCGCGGTCGCCCCCGACTCGTTCGGAATCTGCATCGCCACCGTGGACGGCTTCGTGTACGAGGTCGGCGACACCCGTCTGCCGTTCACGATCCAGTCCATCTCGAAACCGTTCACGTATGCCCTGGCGCTCGCCGATCGCGGGTCCGGCGCCGTCGCCGAGAAGATCGACGTCGAACCGTCCGGGGAACCGTTCAACGAGATCAGCCTCGACCCGCGGACGGAGCGACCGCGCAATCCCATGATCAACGCCGGGGCGATCACCGCGGCGTCGCTGGTGGCCGGGCCGGACCTGGACACCCGGTTCGAACGAATCCGGGCCGCGTACTCCCGGTACGCCGGACGGGACCTGACGTTCAACCGGTCGGTGTACGAGTCCGAGTCACGGACCGGGCACCGCAACCGGGCCATCGGCCACATGCTGCGCTCGTTCGACATCATCACCGGCGACCCGGACGAGGCGGTCGACCTCTACTTCCGCCAGTGTTCCGTCGACGTGACGTGCCGGGACCTGAGCGTGATGGCTGCGACGATGGCGAACAACGGCGTCAACCCCGTCACCAGGGAGACCGTTCTCGACCCGGCCCTCGTCGAGCGGGTTCTGAGCGTGATGTCCACGTGCGGCATGTACGACGCCGCGGGCAAGTGGGTGTACGAGGTGGGGTTGCCGGCCAAGAGCGGCGTCGGCGGCGGCATCATCGCGGTCCTGCCGGGTCAGATCGGCATCGCCGTCTACTCGCCGCGCCTCGACGAGCACGGCAACAGCGTGCGCGGGGTGGAGGCGTGCCGGGCGTTGTCGGCCGAGTTGGAGTTGCATTTCCTCCATGTCACCCGGGCCGCCCGTTCGGCGATCCGTGCCAGTTACTCCGTCGTCGACAGTCCGTCGCGGATGCGGCGCACCCCCGCCGAGCGGGCCGCCCTCGACGACGTCGGCAAGCGCAGCCGGATCTACGAGCTGCACGGTGATCTCCTCTTCGCCGGCGCGGAGTCCGCGGTGCGCGAGATCGGCGGGGTCGAGACCGAGCTCGAGGTCGTGGTGGTCGACGTCCGGCGGGTGGACGACGTCGGCGGCATCGCGCGCCGCATGCTCGACAGTCTGCGCGACGAACTCACCCGTCGCGGCTGCGCAGTCGCCCTCGTCGATCCGGCGGCCCTGCTCGGCTACACGCATTCGGATCTCACCGGCGCGAGCGGCCGGGTGTTCGCCGACCTCGAAGCCGCATTGCAGTGGTCAGAGGACACCCTCCTCGATCTGCACTGCGCCGCCCTCCGTCAGCCGGCATCGATCGACGTCGCGCAACATCCGGTGCTGGCCGGGCTTCGACCGGAGCAGTTGCGGCGACTCACCCGCGACCTCGATATCCGCACGTTCACGCGCGACGAGCAGATCATCCACCGGGGCGACCGGGCGTGCGGGCTGTTTCTGATCCTGTCGGGCCGGGTCAGCATGAGAGTCACCGATTCCGGGGGTGCCGTGTACCGGATCATGACGCTGTCGACGGGCATGACCTTCGGCGAGATGACGATGCTGCTCGACTTGCACTTCCTCAACGACGTGTGCGCCGACTCCGAAGTCACCGTCGCCGTACTCCCCGCGGAACGGTACGCCGACATGGCCGCCCACGAGCCCGACCTCAAACTCGCTCTCCTCGAACGGCTTGCTGCCGGTGCCTACGAGCAACTCGACGTGATGCTCCGGTCGCTGCTGCGGCCCTGATCGAGGACCGCCCACAGGAAAGTGATTGCCCGAATCGGAAAAATCGGACAGGCTTGGGGCTCGGAATCGACGACGCTCGAATCGAAAGCAGGGTGCAATGCTCACAGCGACAAAGCTGGCCATCGAGACGACGGGACTCGTCAAGACGTTCGGATCCACCCACGCGGTCGACGGCCTGGATCTGGCCGTCCCCCTCGGGGGCGTGTACGGCGTCCTCGGGCCGAACGGCGCGGGCAAGACCACCGCGATCCGGATGCTGGCCACGCTTCTGCCCCTCGACGGTGGAACGGCCACCGTGCTGGGGCACGACGTCGCGAGCGAACCGGACGCCGTGCGCAGCAAGGTCTCCCTCACGGGACAGTTCGCGTCGCTCGACGAGGATCTGACGGGCAACGAGAATCTGCTGCTGCTCGGCCGGCTGTACGGGTACTCCCGCGCGGCGGCCCGCACCCGGTCCGAACAGCTGCTGTCCGCCTTCGGGCTCGACGAGGCGGGCAACCGGCAGGTGAAGAACTACTCCGGCGGCATGCGCCGGAGGCTCGACATCGCGGCGAGCATCATCGTCACTCCGGAGATGATCTTCCTCGACGAGCCCACCACCGGTCTCGACCCGCGCAGTCGCAATCAGGTATGGGAGATCGTCCGCGCACTGGTGGCCGGCGGCACGACGGTTCTGCTGACCACGCAGTACCTCGACGAGGCGGATCAACTCGCCGACCGGGTCGCCGTCATCGACCACGGCAAGGTGATCGCCGAGGGCACCACCGGTGAACTGAAGGCCTCCGTCGGGTCGGGTGCCCTGCACGTGCGGGTCACCGACATCGCCACCCGTCCCGCGGCGGCAGCGCTGCTGCGGGACGTGCTCGAGGTGCCGATCACCGAAGAAGCCGATCCGGCCGCCCTCACCGCCCGTATCGACGACCCGGCCCGGGTCTCGCGGGCGCTGCCCGCACTCGACGACGCCGGAATCGCCGTCAGCACATTCGCATTGGGGCAACCGAGCCTCGACGAAGTCTTCCTCTCCCTCACCGGCCGACCCACCGAGGAGCATGCGTCATGACCTCCACCACCGACCGGACCGCCGACACCGCCACCGCTGTCGCCGACGTCCTGAAGATGCCCGGCCCGAGGCCCGCGAGACCCACCGCGTGGTCGACCTCGCTCTCGTTCGGCTGGCGAGCGCTGCTCAAGATCAAGCACGTGCCCGAGCAACTGTTCGACGTGACGATGTTCCCGATCATGTTCACGTTGATGTTCACGTACCTCTTCGGCGGCGCGCTGGCCGGTTCGACCAGTGCCTACGTACAGTTCCTGCTGCCGGGCATCCTCGTGCAGACGGTCGTCATGATCACCATGTACACCGGGCTGACGCTCAACAAGGACATCGAGAAGGGTGTGTTCGACCGGTTCCGGTCGCTCCCGATCTGGCGTCCGTCCCCGCTCGTCGGCGCGCTGCTCGGTGACGTCGTCCGCTACACGATCGCCTCGATCATCGTCCTGATCCTCGGGCTCGTCCTGGGATTCCGCCCGGACGGCGGTCTCGTCGGTGTGGTGGCGTCGATCGGCCTGCTGTTGCTGTTCTCGTTCAGCCTGTCCTGGATCTGGACGATGTTCGCGATGCTCATGCGCACCGAGCAGGCGGTCATGGGTGTGTCGATGTTCATCCTGTTCCCGCTGACATTCGCCAGCAACATCTTCGTCGACCCCGCGACCATGCCGGGCTGGCTGCAGGCGTTCGTCGGCGTCAACCCGATCAGCAAGCTGGTGACGTCCATCCGCGGGCTCATGGCCGGGACGGTGGAGTTGGCGGATCTCGCCGTCGTGTTCGGGTGGTGCGCCGGGTTCGTCGTGATCTTCGGACCGCTGACGATGCGCCTGTACAACCGTAAGTCGTGACGGTGGCGGCCACCGATCACGCCGAGAGATCGGTGACGGTGCGGGGATCCGGAATCGTGTCGGCGGTTCCGGATCTCGTCCGCGCCACCGTCACCGTGACCGCGACACGTCCCGCGGTGGCCGACGCGTTCGAGGCCGTCGCCCGGTCCACCACCGCCGTCACGGACACCCTGCGCGGGTACGGCGTCTCGGGGCCCGACCTCGCGACCACCGGGCTCTCCGTGCACTCCGAAACCACCTGGACCGAGGGCCGGGGCAGCGAGGTGACGGGCTACACCGCCGCGACGACGCTGCAGGTCACGGTCCGCGTGGCCGGGGCGGCCGCATCGTCACCCGCGCAGGTGGTGGCCGCGTGCGTCGGCGCGGGTGGCGACGACATCCGCCTCGGCGGACTCGAATTCGACTTCGCCGATCCTGCCGCGCTGACGGCGACCGCTCGGGACCGGGCCTGGGCCGATGCCCTCGCCAAGGCGGAGCAGTACGCCTCGCTGTCGCGTCGTGCGCTGGGCGAGGTGCTCGACATCGCGGAAGTCGACATCGGTGACGTGTCCCCGCGGCCGGTCGCGAAGGCGTTCGCGGCGGCCGACTCCCCGATCGCCGTCGAACGCGGCGAGAAACCGACGCGGGTCGACGTCCGGGTACGGTGGCGTCTCGTCTAGACCCGGGGGCCCCGCTGCTGGACCGACGCGGCGAACGTGTCGTTGAGCTGCGTCAGCGACGTCACCGCCGCGAGCGCCTGTTCCTGGGACCAGCCTTCGAGCATGCCGCGCAGCCGTTCGGCCCGGCGCTCGGTCGTCTCGCGCAGAATGTCCATCCCGTTCGGCGACACCCGAATGCGGGAGGCACGCTTGTCGTGGGGATCGGCGGCGCGCGACACGTATCCCGCGTCGACCAGTTCGGAAATCTGCCTGCTCAGCGAGGACTGACTGACGCACAGGTCTGCGGCCAGTTCGTTCTGGCGGCACTCCCCGCGCGCGGCGAGCACGAAGAGCACGCTCGTCAGCGCCGGCGGGATCGGGGTCTCGCCGCTCGCGGAGACGACCGCCCGCAGCGACCGCCCGAGTGCGAACACCGCATCGACGAGCGCTTGCGCAGTATCTGCCTGTACCGACATCCAGTCCCCGTCCCACACACCCACTACTTGCGGGCCGACTATAACGTTTTGTTGCGTTCGGTAACGATGCGCCGCTGTCAGCGCGTCAGCAACGCGATGCACTCCACGTGGTGGGTGAGAGGGAACGCATCGAACGCGCGCAGCTCGTCGACATGATATCCCTGCGCGAGGTACAGACCGATGTCGCGGGCGAACGACGCCGGGTCGCACCCCACGTGCACGACCCGTTCGGCGCCCGCGGCGGCGACCGCCCCGATCACGTCACGCCCCGCGCCCGCACGCGGCGGATCGAGCACCACGACCTGTGGCGGGGAGGCGAGCCCGGAGATGGCGCGCTCGACCCGGTCGGCGTGGAAACGCACCTGCGGCAGGTCGGAGAGTGCCGCCTTCCCGTCCGCGACGGCCTGGCGCGAGGACTCGACGGAATCCACGTGCCCGGACGACCCGGCACCGCCGGCGAGGGCGGCGGCGAACACACCCACTCCCCCGTACAGGTCCCATGCGGTCTCACCCGCGGACATCCCGGCCCATTCGGAGACCACGGCCGAATACGTTTCCGCGGCCCCGCGATGCGCCTGCCAGAACCCGGTGGCGGCCAGCGCCCATTCCCGGTCGCGCACCCGCTCCACCGGGCGACCCGATCCGACGACCACCCGCTCGGCGCGCGGCGCACCGCTGGCGGCGCGGCGTGCCATGGCACCGCGGCGCCCGGGACTCGTACGGCCGGTCCGCGACACCTTCGGCGGAGCGATCTCGACCACGTGCCGCTCCCCCGCGCCGTCGAGAACGATCTGCACCTCGCTGCCGGGCGTCCAATCGTGTTCGCTCACACCGTCGTAGGCGGCCGACTCGATCTGCGGGCACGCCAGGTCCGTGACGATCCCGGAACTGCGGTGCCGGTGATAGCCGGGGCGGCCGTCCGGGTCGACGGCGAGCCGCACCCGCGTGCGCCAGTCGGTGCCGTCGCCGGTGCCGGGCAGTTCCTCGACGTCCACGTCCCGCTGCACACGCGCGAGCCGCGCCAACTGCTCGGCCACGACCTGCGCCTTCATGTCCCGCTGCACGTGCAGGCTCGCGTGCGAGAAGTCGCAACACCCCGCGCCGCCCGGACCCGACACCG
Organism: Rhodococcus sp. LB1; assembly: GCF_001583455.1. Taxonomy (NCBI): domain Bacteria; kingdom Bacillati; phylum Actinomycetota; class Actinomycetes; order Mycobacteriales; family Nocardiaceae; genus Rhodococcus; species Rhodococcus sp. LB1. Next base: position 25,960 of record NZ_LTCZ01000430.1, read on the forward strand.
GGCACACCGGGGTGACCCGCTCCGGGGACGCGTCGAGGATCTCGATCGCGTCGGCCCGGCAGTAGGACCCGCCGCGATCCTCGGTGACGAGGGCGATCACCCGCTCGCCGGGCAGTCCGTGCCGGACGAAGACCACGCGGCCCTCATGGCGGGCGACGACGAAACCGCCGTGCCCGGGATTTCCCAGCCGCAGTTCGAGGCGGCGGTCCGACCAGTTCTCACTCAACGCTTCTCGCCCGTCACTTGTCGTCGGGTTCGTAGCCGCGGCGTGACGCCCCGGCCGTGTATTCGATGTTCAGTGTCTTCGCCTTCTCGGACGAGTTCAGTTGCCACGGAACGCTGGTGACCATCACACCCGGCTGGAACAGCAGGCGGCTCTTGAGCCGCAGCGCACTCTGGTTGTGCAGGATCTGCTCCCACCAGTGCCCCACCACGTACTCGGGGATGAACACGGTGACGACGTCCCGCGGCGAGTCCTTCCGGACGCGCCGCACGTAGTCGAGCACGGGTTTGGTGATTTCGCGGTACGGCGACTCGATCACCTTGAGCGGCACCGCGATGTCGGTCTTCTCCCACTGGCGCACGAGCGCCCGGGTGTCGGGTTCGTCGACGTTCACCGTGATCGCCTCGAGTGTGTCCGGCCGTGTGGCCCGGGCATAGGCGAGCGCGCGCATCGTCGGCATGTGCAGCTTGGAGACGAGGACGATGGAGTGAGTCCGGCTGGGCAGCACCCCGTCCCATTCCTGTTCCTCGAGCTCCCGCGCGACGCTGTCGTAGTGCTTCCGGATCATCTTCATCACGACGAAGATGGCGACCATGGCTACGATCGCGATCCAGGCGCCTGCCGCGAACTTCGTGATGAGCACGATGATCAGGACGGCGCCGGTCATGGCGAGGCCGATGGAGTTGATCACCCGGGAGCGGTGCATCCGCCGACGCTGAGCCGGGTCGTTCTCGGTCTTCAGGTGCCGGGTCCAGTGCCGGATCATGCCCGTCTGGCTCAGCACGAACGACACGAACACGCCGACGATGTACAGCTGGATCAGCTTGGTCACCTCGGCGCCGAACAGGACGACGAACGCGATCGCCGCCCCGGACAGGAACAGGATGCCGTTGCTGAACGCCAGGCGGTCGCCGCGGGTGTGCAGCTGCCGGGGCAGGTAGCGGTCCTGCGCGAGGATCGAGCCGAGCACGGGGAACCCGTTGAAGGCCGTGTTGGCGGCGAGCACGAGGATCAGGGCCGTCACGATCGCGATGAAATAGAAGCCGATGGGGAAACCGCCGAACACCGTCTCCGCGATCTGCGCGATCAGAGTCTTCTGGTGATACCCGGCGGGGGCGCCGATCAGCTGTTCGGCCGGGCTGTGCGCGTACACGATCCCGATCTTCTGGGCCAGGATGATGATGCCCATCAGCAGCACGATGGCAATCGATCCCAGCAGCAGCAGCGTGGTGGCCGCGTTGCGGGACTTGGGCTTCTGGAAGGCGGGAACACCGTTGCTGATCGCCTCGACACCGGTCAGTGCCGCACAGCCGGAGGAGAAGGCCCGAGCGATCAGGAACGCGAACGCGATCCCGTACAGGTGGGAGTCCTCGGCTTCGAGTTCGAATCCGGACGATTCGGCGCGCAGGTCGTCGCCGAGGACGAAGATCTGGAAGAACCCCCACAGCAGCATCAGGGCCATGCCGGCGATGAACGCGTATGTCGGGATCGCGAAGGCGGCACCGGATTCACGGATGCCACGCAGATTGATGGCAGTCAGCAGCACGATGGCCGCGACCGCGAACAGCACCTTGTGCTGGGCCACGAACGGCACCGCCGAACCGATGTTGGACGCGGCCGACGAGATGGAGACCGCGACCGTGAGGACGTAGTCCACCAGCAGGGCGCTGCCCACGGTCAGACCCGCGTTGGGACCGAGATTGACGGTCGCGACCTCGTAGTCGCCGCCGCCCGACGGGTAGGCGTGCACGTTCTGCCGGTAACTGGCGACCACCACCGCCATCACCGCGGCGACGGCAAGTCCGATCCAGGGGGTGTACGCGTAGGCGGAGATGCCCGCCACCGATAGTACGAGGAAGATTTCCTCGGGGGCGTAGGCCACCGACGACATCGCATCGGAGGCGAAGACCGGGAGGGCGATCCTCTTGGGAAGCAGCGTGTGCCCGAGCTTGTCGCTCCGGAAGGGTCTGCCTAGCAGTAGCCGCTTTGTGGCGGTCGAGAGCTTTGACACTGCCAAAGCGTAAGCCGTCCGCAGAAAACCTGGACCCTCACCCACCAATGTGTCCGGATTGCGATCTCTGTCTCGGTTGCTCTTCCGCCTGGGCACTGTACGGTTCGATTCGGTACGCACGTACTCGAGACGTGACGCCAGAGCCCATGAACGGAGTACAAGGTGTATGTGGTCATCATGGGATGCGGCCGGGTCGGCTCATCCCTCGCTGGCTCGCTGACCCGGATCGGCCACGAGGTCGCGGTCATCGATCGCGACCCTGCCGCATTCCTACGTCTCGAACCCGACTTCCCCGGACGCACCGTCGTCGGCATGGGATTCGACCGTGACGTGCTGGTCAAGTCCGGTATCGAGCGCGCAGAGGCATTCGCCGCGGTGTCGTCCGGAGACAACTCCAACATCATTTCCGCGCGAGTGGCCCGGGAGACGTTCGGCGTGGAGCGCGTCGTCGCCCGGATCTACGACGCCAAGCGTGCCGCCGTGTACGAGCGGCTCGGGATCCCCACTGTCGCCACCGTCCCGTGGTCGACGGACCGCTTCCTGCACACCCTCACCCGCGACAGCCAGACCGCCAAGTGGCGCGATCCGTCCGGAACCGTCGCGGTCACCGAGTTGTCCTTGCACGAGGACTGGATCGGCAGACCGGTCGCCGAACTCGAGGCGGCGACGAATTCGCGTGTCGCGTTCATCATCCGCTTCGGCACCGGCGTCCTTCCCGACCGCAAGACGGTCTTCCAGGCCGACGACCAGGTGTACATCGCGGCCGTGTCGGGAACGGTGGCCGAGGCCGTCGCGCTCGCGGGCAATCCCCCGCCTTCGGACAACTGAGACGGCAGTGAGAATGTTCACGATCGACCACCCGAACGGAAGCAATCGATGAGAGTCGCAATCGCAGGAGCCGGCGCAGTCGGACGCTCGATCGCGCGCGAACTGGTCCGCAGCGAACACGACGTCATGCTGATCGAACGCAAGCTCGAGCACGTCGAGCAGGAGTCGGTGCCCGAGGCGACCTGGGTCCACGCCGACGCGTGCGAGCTGAGCAGCCTCGAAACGGCGTCCCTCGAAACCTACGAGGTGGTGATCGCGGCCACCGGTGACGACAAGGCCAACCTGGTCCTCAGCCTCCTCGCGAAGACCGAGTTCGGGGTCAGCCGCGTGGTGGCCCGCGTCAACGATCCCCGCAACGAGTGGTTGTTCGACGAGTCCTGGGGAGTCGACGTCGCCGTCTCCACGCCCCGGATGCTCGCCTCGCTGGTGGAGGAGGCGGTGTCGGTCGGCGATCTCGTGCGGCTGATGACGCTGCGCCAGGGGCAGGCCAACCTCGTCGAGGTCACGCTGCCCGACAACACCCCGCTCGCCGGGAAACCCGTCCGCAAGCTGCAATTGCCCCGCGACGCCGCCCTGGTCACCATCCTCCGCGGCGGACGGGTCATCGTGCCGCAGCAGGACGATCCGCTCGAGGGCGGCGACGAACTCCTGTTCGTCGCGTCCGTGGACGTCGAGGACGACCTTCGAGCGGCCGTCGGGCTCTCCTGACCCGGCGGGGACCGATCGACACCCGGGAGGATCCGTTGAGTACCACCGCAACACCCGAGAGCATCGTCGTCACCGACAGCCCGCAGCAGAGCCGGTACGAGATCCACGCCGACGGGGAACTCGCGGGAATCGAGCAGTACGAAGTCGACGGGGAAGTACGCGTTTTCGTTCACACCGAGATCTATCCGCGGTACGAGGGACTCGGACTCGCCCGGACGCTCGTGAGTGCGGCTCTGGACGATCTGCGCCGCCGTGGACTGCGGGTGCGCCCGGTGTGCCCGTACGTCGTGAAATTCGTGTCGAAGCATCCCGAGTACCAGGACCTCGTGGCCTGATCGGTTCGGCGACTTCGTCTCCGGCACAACCGGTCAGCGCCCCCGCGGTCCCATGTGAAGGGCGCCGAGCTCAGGTACGGCCGGGCTCGTCCCGGGGGCCGCCTGCCTCCGTGTCGTCCGTCGGTTCGCCGGCCTCGTCCGAGGGTCCCGGTTCGACGATCCGGTCGGCCCGGCGCACAGCCCAGATCGTCACCAGGAGAGCCAATCCCGCCAACGGCCAGCCCATCGCGATGCGCGCGAACGCGAGCCACCCGGTCTGGTCCGAATCGTAGAGTTGCGACTGCACGAGGTACCGGGCCGCGAACACCAGCGCCCAGGCGGCAGTGGCCACGTCGTAGGCCCGTACCGCGCCACGATGGCGCCGCCAGAGGTTGCCGTGGCCGTTGAGGAATCCCCAGATCAGGCCGACGAGCGGCCAGCGCACCAGAATCGAGATCAGGAACACCGCCCCGTACGCGAGGCTCGTGTAAATCCCGAACAGGAAGTATCCCTTGGCATCGCCCGTGCGATAGGCGATGAACGCGGAAATGCCGACGCCGAAGAATCCGGACACCGCGGGCTGGATGGGGCTGTGGCGGACGAGGCGCCAGACGAGAATGGCGACGGCGACACCGAGAGCCGCCCAGATCGCCGGACCCAGGCCCCACACACCGTTGACCGGAACGAAGACCAGGATGGGCAGGGTCGAATAGATGAGCCCGCTGATCCCACCGAGCTGTTCGAGTATGGATTGCTGCTTCGTTTCGGTCACTCAACGAGAGTGCCACATGGGGCGGCCCCTACGATTCGCCGCGCAACTCGTAATACGGGTTGAAGATCACCTTCTGGCCGTCGCGTTCGCCGACACGTCCACGAACCAGCAGAGTTTTGCCCGGCTCGATACCCGGAATCCTCCGCCGGCCGATCCACACCAACTTGATCTGTTCCGTGCCGTCGAAGAATTCGGCTTCGATGCTGGCATTGCCGGACTTCGGACAGGCTTCGACACTACGGAGCCGTCCCAGCATGGTGACCTCTTCGCCGCGGCTGCAGTCGCAGGCACGTTGTGCGCCGGACGCCTGAGACGTCTCGGCCATTTCCTCGGCGTCCAGCTGCTCGAGGTCCTCGGTGAGCCTGCGAGTCAGCCGACGAAAATATCCTGCCGTGGCGGGTGCCATTGCGCGCTCCTGGAGCATGTGCGACGCGAGATCTTCGCGCCGCTCGTAGGGCTGTGTATTCGCCACTGTAGACCCATTGGTTCCAAGCAACCACACCACCGGAGGAGCACCGTGACGGACGAGGCAGGATCGTCTCATGCCCTCTGATGACCGGCCGTCCGTGGCCGTTGTGCTCCCGGGTACGGGATCCGACGCGGACTTCGTGGCCCGCGCCTTCACCGAGCCCCTGACCTGCCGTGGAGTGCGCACGGCCGCAGTCGAACCCGATCCCCGGCGAGTCGTCGGAAGCTACGTCGACGCGCTCGACGCCGCGGCCGCGCGGCACGGGCGCATCCTCGTCGGAGGGGTCTCCATCGGGGCCGCCGTGGCACTGCAGTGGGCAGGATCACACCCGGATCGCGTCGCGGGCGTCCTCGCGGCGCTGCCCGCGTGGACCGGGACCGCCGCGGACGCTCCCGCCGCCGCCAGCGCCCGGTTCACCGCGGCCCGGCTGCGGGCTGACGGCCTCGAACAGGTCACTGCCGAGATGATCGCCTCCAGCCCGCCCTGGCTGGGCCGGGAACTGGCGAAATCGTGGCGATCGCAGTGGCCGCACCTTCCCGCCGCGCTGGACGAAGCGTCCGAGTACCACGCTCCCGGTGTGGGCGACCTCGAGCGCATCACGGTGCCGGTGGGGATCGCCGCCGCCACCGACGACGCCGTGCATCCCCTCGAGGTCGCCCGTGAGTGGTCCGAACGACTACCGCACGCGGGCCTCGTCACGATGTCGCTGGACGAGATCGGCGCCGACCCGGCGATTCTCGGCTACGCCAGCCTCGATGCGCTGGACTCGGTCCTGCACAGGACCTGAGCGTCGAATCTCCGGAACCGGGATCAGCGACCGAGTTGCTGCATCGCCGAACCCGATTCGCCGCGACGCTGCTGCGGCTGAGCCGGCGCCTCCGCGGGGGGCGCCTGCTGCTCGCCCTGCGGACTCGCCGGAGCCGGCTGCTGCGGCGCGGACTGCTGCGGAGCGGCACCCTGCTGCTGCGCCAGCTGCTGCTGGTGAGCGGCGGCCAGCTGCTGGGCGAGTGCCTCGGGCAGGACCACCGGCAGCGGCGTCCGCACCGGGTTCGGCTCGTTGCCCCGCTTCACGACGGTGTCGCGCAGGATCGCCCTGGCGGTCGCGACGAGCTCCGAGTCGGCCGTGTTGCCACCGCTCGGTCCCGCGACCACGCAGCGCACCATCCACCGGTAGCCGTCGACGCCGATGAAGCGCAGGTCGGCGTTCGGGGTGACGGCGAAGACCTCGCGTCCCCACGGTCCGCTCTCGACGCTCACCGTCGCATTGTCGTTGCGCAGCGATTCGGCGAGGTCGCCCGCGACTTCCCGCCACTGGCCCGGAGACTTCGGGGCGGCATACGCGGCCACCGTGATGCGCCCGTGCTGGGTGACGAGATGCACGGCCTGCGGCGAACCGTCGGGCGCCATCTCCACCTGCAACTGGGCGCCCTGCGGCATCGGGACGAGTACGGAACCGAGGTCGAGGCGGGTTCCCACCTCACCGACGGTGAGGTCGGCGCCCGACTCGAGGTCGTCGGCGTCGTACGGGCCGCCGTCCACCTCGGTCACGGCGTCGTAGTCGTCTTCATAGTCCGCGTCCGCGTCGGCGTCGCCGGCCGCGGCGTCCGTCTCGGCGTCCTCGAAGAAACCGGGCCGGTCGTCCTCGGCTTCCTTCTTCTTACGACGTCCGAACATGATCAGGCTCCTTCACTGGCATTGCCGACGAGGCTCGCGTGGCCTCCGCTCGACCCGTGGCCGTCGCTGCCGCGGGTGGTGCCGTCGAGCGACGGGACCTCGACGAACGACACCAGTTCGACCCGTTGGACGAGCAGTTGGGCGATCCGGTCGCCCCGGCGGATCTCGATCGGGGTCTCGAGGTCGTGATTGATCAGGCACACCTTGATCTCGCCGCGGTACCCGGCATCGATGGTGCCGGGGGTGTTGACCACCGACAGACCCGATTTTGCGGCCAGCCCGGATCGGGGATGGATCAGCCCGACCGTGCCCAGGGGCAGCGCGATCGCGATGCCGGTTCCGACGAGGACGCGGCGCCCCGGCTCGATGGTCACGTCGATGGTGCTGCACAGGTCGACACCGGCGTCGCCGTCGTGCGCACGCTGCGGGACCGGAATGTCGGGGTCCAGCCGCTGGAGGGCGACGGGCGGAAGGGCGGGGGTCGCGGCGGGAGAAAGGCCGGGAGATAGGTCGCTCACGTGCACCGAGCCTACTCTCAGACACCGACTATCCTGGACGGGTGTCACAAACGTCCCGGCCCGAAGTCGCGCCCACCGATAACACCTCGCCCGTGCTGTACTCCGAGCGCCTGTGGGTGCCCGTCTGGTGGTGGGCAGTGGGCTTGTTCGTCGCCGGTCTGCTCGCCGCCGAGGTGCACATGGGTGCGCCGGGTCTGCGCGCGTGGCTGCCGTACGTCCTTCTGGTTCCCCTGCCCGTGTGGGGACTCGTCTGGCTCAGCCGTCTCCGCGTCGAGGTCGTCGAGGAACCGAACGGCGTTCACCTGCGGGTCGGACAGGCGCATCTGCCGCTGGACGTGATCGCGCGGGTCGCCGAGGTGCCCGGTTCGGCGAAGAGCGCGGCTCTCGGTCGTCAGCTCGACCCCGCCGCGTTCGTGCAACACCGGGTGTGGGTCAAGCCGATGGCACTGATCGTGCTCGACGACCCCGAGGACCCGACCCCCTACTGGTTGATCAGTACACGACGGCCGGCCGAGTTGCTGGCCGCCGTCAACCGTGCCCGCCCGCAGGCGGACGGAGACTGATCGGACGGTGGGCCTCCCGCCGTCCGCCTCTCGTACTCACCGTCGCTCAGGCCGCGCAGTCCCTGCACACCAGCACTCCGCCCGCGTCGCTGGCGAGCCGGCTGCGGTGGTGCACCAGGAAACAGCTCGAACACGTGAACTCGTCGGCCTGCTTCGGCACGACCCGCACCGAGAGCTCTTCACCGGACAGATCCGCGCCGGGCAGTTCGAACGATTCCGCGGTGTCGGACTCGTCCACGTCGACAACAGCCGACTGAGCCTCGTTGCGTCGCGCCTTCAGTTCCTCCAGCGAATCCTCCGAAACCTCGTCGGACTCTGTTCGCCGCGGTGCGTCGTAGTCAGTTGCCATGTCGCCTTCCCCTCATCCTCTTCGGTGTATCCCGGCCCGTGCGGTACGTCGAACCGATTGTTGGTCGACCGCCCACACGAAAACCGCCTCGGCGCAGATCACACCCTGCGGCTGCACAACGCTGCAGCGGATGGGTTCGTGCCCGGAACCAGGCCCCGGAAACATGATCTACGCCTCTTTTGTCATCTTCTGCCGACCCTCGTTCTGCACGCTTTGAACGACTGGGGCCGCCAGACAGTAGCCGAAGGAAGTACAAAAGTCGTAACCGAATCGACCGATCGCGCAAATTGTCTGCTAATCGTCACCAACACCACAGCAAGCTGTGACATTCCACAACGGGGACGGGTTCGGGGTTATGACGTGCCAGGGATCTAAGGTAGGTGCCGAACCTGCGCCACGACGTGTGGCCGGGCCCTGTATCGGTGCGCTGTACGGGTGCAACGTACGAAGCGCAGTTCGTAGGAGAGGTCGAGGCACACTGTGGTTTCACTGATCACCGAAGGCAGCCCGCTCGACGACAAGGGTCGTCCGTTCCGGCGGCGGCGGGCGATGCCGATCCTCGTGGTGTTCGCGGTCCTCGCCCTGCTCGGCGCCGTCGTGTGGATCGGCGTCCTCGGCGACGACGAGGATCTGGCCACCACGGTCGACTGCAACCCTCCGCAGCCGGCCGCGCAGCCCGTCGACCCCGCCGCCCCGCCGCAGCAGGCACTGGGCGAGAAGGTCGACGGTTCGACCCTGCGGGACGTGGAGCCTGCCGCGCTGTCCGCCACGAAGGTGCGCGTGTTCAACGCCAACGGCGAGCACGGCCAGGCGGCGCAGGTGGCCGCACAGCTCAGCGACTACGGGTTCGCGAGCGCGCCCGACGTCCAGGCGGGCAACGACCCGGTCTACGTCGACCAGAACATGCAGTGCCAGGGGCAGCTGCGATTCGGCCCCAACGGCGCCGCCGCCGCGAGCGCACTCTGGCTGGTGGCCCCGTGTGCCGAACTCATCCAGGACACCCGCACCGACGACACGGTCGACCTCGCGCTCGGCACCTACTTCCGCAAGATCTCGCCGAACACCGACGCCGAAGAGGTCCTGCGGTCCCTGAAGGATCCGCCGCCCGGCAGCCAGCCCGCCCCCCTCGACATCGACCTGCTGAAGGCGGCGCGCACCGCCCGCTGCTGACCGGCGGTCACCGTTCCGGGATCGGGGTGTCCACCCCGATCTCGGCGAACAGGGCGTCCAGGGCGTCGGCGATGCCGGGGGCCGCGGCCACCACCACTTCGCCGTCCGCGCTCGACGTCTGCGGGGAGGGGATTCGCACGCGGGCCCCCGCCTCGGTCGCGATCAGCGACCCCGCGGCCCAGTCCCACGGGCTCAGCCCGTGTTCGAAATGGGCGTCGACACGACCGGCCGCGACCATGCACAGATCGAGAGCCGCCGAACCGATCCGGCGGATGTCGCGCACCCTCGGCAGAATGTCCGCGATGAGGGCGCCCTGCGCCTTGCGCCGCGCCGCGCCGTACCCGAATCCGGTGGCGAGCAACGCCATCGACACGTCGGTGACCGGGTTGCACCGGAGGTCGCTCACCCGCCCGTCCCCGTCGGTGAGGGTCGCCCCGCCACCACGTGCCGCCGCGTAGGTCGATCGGGCCGCCACGTCGACCACGGCCCCGGCGACGGATACCCCGTCGATCTGGGCGGCCACGGACACCGCGTACGCGGGGACGCCGTACAGAAAGTTCACGGTGCCGTCGATCGGATCCACGATCCACCGCACCTCGGCGACGGAATCCTCCTCTCCCCCACCTTCTTCGCCGAGGATCGCGTCGTCGGGGCGAAGCTCCGCGAGCCGGTCGCGGATCACCTGCTCGCTCTCGGTGTCGACCACCGTGACCGGGTCGGTCGGGGTGCTCTTCGACGCGACGGAATCGCCGGATCCCGCTCGCTTCCCGACGATTCCGAAGACCTCGGGCCGTCGCGCCCGGACGTGGGCGGCGGCTTCCTCGGCCACCGCCACGGCGACCTCGAGCAGTCGCCTGGGATCGGTGCCGACGTTGCCTGGCGCGGACTCTGAACTCTGGGGTGCATGCACCCACCCATCGGAACACACTTTCGCTGCCTCACACCACCGCTGACGTTTCGCGCAGCTGGTGTCATCGCCCACCGAACACGCGTCGACACACTAGTGTGACGAGCAGCAGAAGAGCGCCGGAAAACACGTCGACGTCGACACGAAGGAGCACACGCCATGACCAAAACGGGGTTCGGTGTCGACGTCGGAGGCAGTGGCGTCAAGGGTGGCGTCGTGGATCTCGAGACGGGCCAGCTGGTCGGGGACCGCATCAAGCTCCTCACCCCCCAGCCGTCCACTCCGGAGGCGGTCGCGGAGACCGTCGCCGAGATCATCCGCCAGGCAGAATGGGACGGACCGGTCGGTATCACCCTGCCGAGCGTCGTCACCGGCGGTGTGGCGCGATCCGCCGCCAACATCGACAAGAAGTGGATCGGGACGGACGCCCGCGCGCTGTTCTCCGACGCACTCGGCGGCCGGCTCGTCACCGTCCTCAACGACGCGGACGCGGCAGGAATAGCAGAGGACGCGCTCGGCGCCGGCAAAGACGCGAAGGGGGTCGTCATCCTCCTCACGTTCGGCACCGGCATCGGCTCGGCGATCCTCCACGACGGCGTCCTGCTTCCCAACACCGAGTTCGGGCACATGGAGGTGGACGGCAAGGAAGCCGAGCACCGGGCGGCGTCCTCGGTCAAGGAGAAGAAGGATCTGTCGTACAAGGAATGGGCCGGCGAGGTGAGCCGTGTCCTCACCCGGTTCGAGAACCTCATGTGCCCGGATCTGTTCATCGCCGGCGGCGGAATCAGCCGGAAGAACGAGAAGTGGATCCCGCATCTGACCAACAGGACACCCGTCGTACCTGCTGCGCTGCTCAATACGGCGGGCATCGTCGGTGCTGCGCTCGCGGTGGAAACGGGCATCGCTCCGTAACTAATTCGGATGGGTCGTTACAATGGAAGAGCCCGGCTGCGCGCCGGCGAAACCAGTAGACCTCTCCGCCGGATGACCACTCTGGCGTGACGCCGCACGACACCGTCACGAAAGGGCGTACGTGGCAGCCACCGATACACGTCAGACTGCTGATTCGACTTCGGAGTCAGGACCGGAAGCACCAGTCGGAGCGGCAGCCACCGGCACTGCTCCGGCAGCCGAGGAAGCTCCCGCGAAGAAGCCGGCGGCCAAGAAGGCTCCCGCCAAGAAGGCAGCAGCGAAGAAGGCTCCCGCCAAGAAGGCGGCAGCCAAGAAGGCGGGCGGAAAGAAGGCCACGGCCGGTAAGGGCGCGGACGGCGAGGACGGCGACGAAGACTCCGCCGACATGGAGGACATCGACATCACCGAGGGCGACCTCGCCGAGGTCGAGTCCGACGTCGTCGAGGTCGTCGCAGTCGGCGAGGACGAGGAGACCGAGGAGCCGTCCGAGAAGGACAAGGCCTCCGGCGACTTCGTGTGGGACGAGGAGGAGTCCGAAGCGCTCCGCCAGGCCCGCAAGGACGCCGAACTGACCGCGTCCGCCGACTCGGTCCGCGCCTACCTCAAGCAGATCGGCAAGGTCGCCCTCCTCAACGCCGAAGAGGAGGTCGAGCTCGCCAAGCGGATCGAGGCCGGGCTCTACGCGACCCAGATCATGCAGGAGCTGTCCGATTCCGGCGAGAAGCTCCCCGCCGCCCAGCGCCGGGACATGAGCTGGATCTGCCGCGACGGAAACCGCGCCAAGAACCACCTCCTCGAGGCGAACCTCCGTCTCGTCGTGTCGCTGGCCAAGCGCTACACCGGCCGCGGCATGGCATTCCTCGACCTGATCCAGGAAGGCAACCTGGGCCTCATCCGTGCCGTCGAGAAATTCGACTACACCAAGGGCTACAAGTTCTCGACCTACGCCACGTGGTGGATCCGTCAGGCCATCACCCGCGCGATGGCCGACCAGGCCCGCACCATCCGCATCCCGGTGCACATGGTGGAGGTCATCAACAAACTCGGCCGCATCCAGCGTGAACTCCTGCAGGACCTGGGCCGTGAGCCCACTCCCGAAGAGCTCGCCAAGGAAATGGACATCACGCCCGAGAAGGTGCTGGAGATCCAGCAGTACGCTCGTGAGCCCATCTCCCTCGACCAGACGATCGGCGACGAGGGCGACAGCCAGCTCGGCGACTTCATCGAGGACTCCGAGGCCGTCGTGGCCGTCGACGCCGTCTCGTTCACCCTCCTGCAGGATCAGCTGCAGTCGGTGCTCGAGACTCTCTCAGAGCGTGAAGCGGGCGTCGTGCGCCTGCGCTTCGGCCTGACCGACGGACAGCCCCGCACCCTCGACGAGATCGGACAGGTCTACGGGGTCACGCGTGAGCGCATCCGTCAGATCGAGTCCAAGACCATGTCGAAGCTGCGCCACCCGTCCCGGTCGCAGGTGCTGCGCGACTACCTGGACTGACGAACACACCTCGATGCCCCCGGACTCCGAGCGAGTCCGGGGGCATCGTCGTGTGCGCCCGCGGCATCCGCGTACGGCCCGCTACGCGCTGGTGCGAACCCGGATCCAGGCGCCTGCCACCGGTTCGACCACCCGTGCCGCCACCGGGCCGATGACGGCCATCAGGAGGACATACGCGGTGGCGAGTGCCACGAGTTCGCTCTCCACCGCTCCGGCCGACAATGCCAGGCCTGCGATGACGATCGAGAACTCGCCACGCGCGATCAGCGCGACCCCCGCCCGGGCCCGGCCCAGCCGCCCGACGCCCTGCTGTTTCGCCGCCCAAGCGCCGGTGACCATCTTCGTCAGCGCGGTGACGACGGCGAGCAGAACGGCCCAGCCGAGGACCGGTGGAATCGCCCGGGGGTCGGTGTTGAGTCCGAACACCACGAAGAACATCGCGGCGAACAGATCGCGGAGCGGTTCGAGGACGCGGCTCGCGTTGTGGGCGGTCGTGCCGGAGATCGCGATTCCCAGGAGGAACGCTCCGACGGCGGCCGAGACCTGCATCGCCGAGCTGATCCCCGCGACGAGGAGAGCGGCGCCGAGCAGCTTCAGGAGCAGGGTCTCGCTGTCCGGGCTGTCCAGCAGGGCGGACACGTAGCGGCCGTACCGCAGGGCGATCACGAGGACGACCGAGATGACGACGAGGGAGATGCCCACCGCCTCGAGTCCGCCGGCGAAACTGACGCCGGCGAGCAGGGCCGTCAGAATGGGCAGGTACACGGCCATCGCGAGGTCCTCGAACACGAGAATCGAGAGCACGACCGGCGTTTCGCGGTTACCGAGCCGACCCAGGTCGCTCAGCACCTTCGCGATGATGCCCGACGACGAGATGTAGGTGACGCCGCCCATCACGACCGCGCCGGTGGGTCCCCACCCCAGCATCAGTGCTACGACCGCTCCGGGCGCGGCGTTGAGGACGGCGTCCACGACCCCGGCCATCCACGACCGTCGCAACCCGGTGACGAGTTCCGACGCCGTGTATTCCAGCCCCAGCAGAAGCAGGAGAAGAACCACGCCGATCTCGGCCGCCAGGTGGCTGAACTCGCTGATGTCGCCGAGATTGACGAAGCCGCCGCTGCCGAAGCAGAGTCCGCCGAGGAGGTAGAACGGGATCGGCGACATGCCGAACTGAGCTGCCAGACGGCCCAGCAATCCGAGCGCGAAGAACACCGCGCCCAGTTCGATGAGCGCGAGCGTGGTGGTGTTCACGGGACCGTCAGCCGTTGGCCAGGAGCTTGGCTGACGCGTCCAGTCCGTCTGTGGTTCCGACGGCGACCAGGAGGTCGCCGGAGGTGAGCAGGAAGTCGGGCTTCGGTGACGGGTAGACCTGACCGGCCCGCATGACCGCGACGATCGAGACCCCGGTGCGTGTGCGCATCGCCGTGTCGCCGAGCGGGCGGCCGTCGAACCGGGAGTCCTCCTTGATGTAGAGCTGCTTGGTGCGGATTCCGGGCAGGTCCCGGTGCTCCTCCTCCAACTGTGCCACCAGTTGCGGTGCCCCCAGCAGATTGCTGAGGACTGCCGCCTCCTCGGTGGTGAGCGGAACGGACGCAGCGCACGCATCGGGATCGTCCGCCTTCGAGACGATCAGATCGGTGCGACCGTCGCGGTGGGTGATGACACCGATGCGGCGACCGGCGGCGAGTTCGAAGTCCTTACGCACCCCGATACCCGGTAGTGGCGTCACTTCAACGTTCATGCCTCCACGGTAGACCGATCGGTGTGACCAACCGCGGAAGGCTCGCGTCAGTGCCGGGCCGGGAACGTTCCGTCGGCATCGGGGCGGTAATCCTCGACCGCGGTGACCGCCGCGGCGGGCAGCGGCCCGTACAGGTGTGGGAACAGCATCGACGCCGGATCGGTCGGCACGCCCGGCTCCCACTTCACCGGCGCACCGAGCGCGGCGAGGTCGAGCCTCAGCAGGACGAGGTCCGTACGCCCGGCGAACAACCTGTTGGCGGGCAGATGCACCTGGGCCGGCGTCGAGAGGTGCACGAAACCGTCCGCGGCGAACGTCGCGGGCACTCGACTGCCTTCGCGTTCCGCGGTGCGCCACTCCTCGCGGCTGCAGATGTGGACCAGCTGGTCTTCGGATTTCACACGGTGAGACTAGCGTCACGCCCCAAAACGAATCAGCTGTCAGCGAACTCGGACCGCGCGGTCTGTTCACATCTGCGCTCGTCACGTCCCTGACTGGGCGTTTCCGGCGGGTTTCGTGTGTGATGCAACACTGAGAAACGCCGACGGGAACAACGCGTAAACCCCAAACGTCTGACAGAGTAGATCCACCGCGCCACCCCCGACGCGGCGGACCAAGGCCCCAGGCACTCGGCATCAGTCGAAGCCAGTACGGAGGAGTCATGCCCGGAACACTGACCAGCCCCCCGTTGACCGCAGCCGACCGGTGCGACCGGTGCGGTGCGGGAGCCCGCGTTCGCGCGGTTCTTCCGACCGGAGGAGAGTTGCTCTTCTGCGGTCACCACGCCAACGAGCACGCAGACCGCCTTCGCGAGATGAACGCCACGATCGTGTCCGAAGCCGAAGCTGCAATCTGATACGTCAGCCCGGGTGACCCGTCCCAGGCTCACCTCTTCAGAAAGAGACCGGCGAGTGCGATGCACTCGCCGGTCTCTTTGTGTTCGCGTCACCGGGCGACGGCGGTCACCACTGTCGCAGGGTGGAGATCCGCTCGGTGAGCTGCTCGACGGTGGCGATCGCCGTGGGCGGTCCCCCGCAGACACGACGCAGTTCGCCGTGGATGGTGCCGTGCGGCTTGCCCGTCCTGTGGTGGTGCATCGCGACGAGACTGTTCAGTTCGCGGCGCAGCTGCGCGAGCTGTCCGGCGGCGGCCACCCGGTCCGCGACCTGGGGCACGGGCGTGTGCACGGGCGCGGGCGCGGGCTCCTGCTTGTCCAGCTGCTCCGACTGACGCTGACGGAGCAGCGCGCGCATCTGGTCGGCGTCGAGCAGCCCGGGCAGACCCAGGTAGTCGGCCTCCTCGTCGGAGCCCGAGAACGTGGCCGTCCCGAAGGACGACCCGTCGTAGATCACCTGGTCGAGCTCGGCGTCCGCGCCGAGCGAGGTGAACGCCTTCTCCTCCTCGCCGAGCTCGTCCTTCTGCTTGTTCGCGTCGGCGAGAAGGTCGTCGTCGAAGCCGTCCTTCTCCCGATGGGGCTTGCCGAGCACGTGGTCGCGCTGAGCCTCGAGCTGGCTGGCCAGGTCGAGCAGCACCGGAACCGACGGGAGGAACACGCTCGCGGTCTCACCCTTGCGGCGGGACCGCACGAATCGCCCGATCGCCTGCGCGAAATAGAGTGGGGTGGACGCACTGGTCGCGTACACACCGACGGCCAGGCGGGGAACGTCGACGCCTTCCGACACCATGCGGACGGCGACCATCCACTTCTGGGTGCTCGCCCCGAACTCGGCGATCCGCTTGGACGCCGTGGGGTCGTCGGAGAGCACCACGACCGGGTCTTCCCCGGTGACCGCCTTCAGGGTCTGCGCGTACGCACGGGCCACGGTCTGGTCGGTGGCGATCACGAGACCTCCGGCGTCAGGCATGCCGCCCGTGCGCAGCTGGCCGAGCCGGGTGTCTGCGGCGTGCAGGACCGCGGGAATCCAGTCGCCCGACGGGTCCAGGGCCGTTCGCCACGCCCGGGCCGTCTGTTCCGCGCTGAGCGGCTCGCCGAGTCGCGCAGAGAACTCCTCGCCCGCGTTGTTCCGCCAGCGCGCCTCGCCGGAGTAGGCGAGGAACACGACGGGCCGGACGACGCCGTCCGCGAGGGCGTCCGAGTACCCGTAGGAGTGATCCGCCTTCGAGCGCATCAGACCCTCGCGATCGGGTTCGTACGTCACGAACGGGATCGCACTGTCGTCGCTGCGGAACGGCGTACCGGTCAGGGCGAGGCGGCGGGTGGCGTCACCGAACGCCTCCCGGATGGCGTCACCCCAGCTCTTCGCGTCGCCACCGTGGTGGATCTCGTCGAGGATGACCAGCGTGCGGCGGCTCTCGGTGCGGACCCGGTGCTTGAACGGGTGGGAGGCGACCTGCGCGTACGTCACCACGACACCCTGGTAGTCGCTGGACGTCTGCCCGGTCGAGTTCGAGAAGTACGAGTCCAGCGCGATGCCGTTGCGCGCAGCGGACTCGGCCCACTGGTGCTTGAGGTGCTCGGTCGGTGCGACCACGGTCACCTGATCGACGGTGCGGTCGCGCAGCAACTCCGACGCGACCCGCAGCGCGAACGTGGTCTTACCGGCGCCCGGTGTCGCGACCGCGAGGAAGTCCTGCGGTCCGGTGGACAGATACTTCGTCAGCGCACGACGCTGCCAGGCGCGCAGTGATCCTGCGGGTCTGGCAGGTTCGGTCTGTGCGAGGTAGGCCTCGGTGCCCACGATCTGCGCTGCCTCGGTTTCCATTCTCGGCGCCGACTGGGAGCCCACTGTCTCAGCACTCACGGGCTGCCCTCCGCTGGCATGGCACTGTTTGCTCGCACTCCTCGGTATTCGATCGACATGTCCGGGTCCAGACCCGAAGGCGCTGTCCGTCAAGGAGCCTAGCGTCCGGATCCGATGCGGACCGCATTCGCGACATCCGATAGTGACAGATTTGTCGCGACACGAGGACAGCAGCGGTGGGCAACCGGGCGTGTCGTCAGGGATGCTGGAAACATCATGACCGAAACACCCTCGACAACGCCGCAGAGTGGCGGTGACCCACCCCGGTCCGGGTGGCATCCGCTACGTCGCGCACTGAGCGTGATCGGTCACACAGCGAGCAAGGCCTGGGACGATTCGATCTTCGGAAAAGCGGCCACGGCGGCGTTCTGGCAGACACTGTCGCTGCCTCCGCTCCTGCTGGGGCTCCTCGGAATGCTCGGCTACGTCGGCGGCTGGTTCGGACCCGACACCGTCGACATCATCCAGTCGAAGATCATCAACTTCAGCGGGACGGTGTTCAGCGACAGCGTCGTCGAACAGATCATCCGCCCCACCGTCGGCGACGTACTCGAACGCGGACGTCCCGAGATCGTGTCACTGAGCTTCCTGCTGTCCCTGTGGGCCGGCTCCTCCGCCATTTCCACGTTCGTGGACTCGATCGTCGAGGCCCACGGCCAGCAGGAGGCGCGGCACCCGGTGTGGCAGCGCGTGTTCGCGTTGCTGCTCTACGTGATGTTCCTGATCCTCGCCGTGTTCACCCTGCCG
Source organism: Rhodococcus sp. LB1 (assembly GCF_001583455.1). Lineage (NCBI taxonomy): Bacteria > Bacillati > Actinomycetota > Actinomycetes > Mycobacteriales > Nocardiaceae > Rhodococcus > Rhodococcus sp. LB1. The sequence goes on from NZ_LTCZ01000430.1 coordinate 44,126, forward strand.
CTGGTCGCGCTGGGGCCGACGCTCGTCGGCAGGGTGCTCCCGGAGGCGTGGCGCACGATCGGGACGGAGATCGTCGACACGTTCTACTACCCCGGCGTGGGCCTGTTGCTCATCGTGGGCCTGACGACGCTGTACAAGGTGGCACTGCCCCGGTCGCTGCCCTGGCACCGGCTGCTCGGCGGCGCGCTCGTCGCGGGGGTGTTCTTCCTCGGCGCGAGCACCTGCCTGCGCCGCTACCTCTCCTGGGTGGCCGGAACCGGATACACGTACGGGGCGCTGGCCACGCCGATCGCGTTCCTGCTGTTCACGTTCTTCCTGGGTTTCGCGGTGGTGCTCGGCGCCGAGTTCAATGCCACCGTCCAGGAGTTCTGGCCCGCCCGTGCCACCCGTATCGACCAGATGCGGGATTGGATCGCCGCACAGGCCGAGAGTTCGCCGTCGACGGGTCCGGTGACCAGCCTCACACGTCGCATCGCCACCGGCCCGATCAAGGTCGTCGGCGACCGTGCCCGTCCGGATGCGGCCGAGCCGGATCCGGGGAACGACGACGAGCCCGACGGCCCGGTTCGAGAAGCTCCCGAGCCACCGGGTGTGCGACGAGCGCCGGTGAAGCCTCAGTCGCCCTTGCGTAATCCTTCGTAGATCTTCTTGCAGTCGGGGCAGACCGGCGATCCCGGTTTCGCGGACTTCGTCACCGGAAACACTTCGCCGCACAACGCGACGACGTGAGTGCCCATGACGGCGCTCTCCGCGATCTTGTTCTTCTTGACGTAGTGGAAGAATTTGGGAGTGTCGTCATCGGTCGACTCGTCGGTGGTGACGTCGGGCCGTTCCTTGGTTTGAGTGCTCACCCCTCAATAATGCCGCAACCGGCCGACGAACCCACCCCCTGTGTGCATTTGCCGCCCGACAGTGGAACAGTGGAGTCATGGCACGAAGTGCAGGGTTCGGTGGGTCCCACGACGCCGGCTCCCCGAGCAATCCGGTTCTCATCACCGAGGCGGCGCGATCCATCGAGGATCAACATCGCGCCCGTGTCCGCAAGTACCTGCTCATCATGTCCTTCCGTTTCCCCGCGCTGATCTTCGCGGCGGTGGCGTACGGCATCTGGGAGAACCCGTGGATCTCGATGGCGATCATCGGTGTGTCGATCCCGCTGCCGTGGATCGCGGTTCTCATCGCCAACGACCGCCCGCCGCGCACCAAGGACGAGCCCAGTCGGTACGACCACCGCGAGTCGCCGTCCACCGCGCTGCCCGCGCCGCCGCACCACACGATCGAGGGCTGACGCAGTCGGGCGTGCTGCAACAATGCACGGGTGAACCGTGACGAGCTGCTGTCGATCTGCCCCTCTCTGCGTGAGGCCCTCCGCCGCAACCGGTACGACACGGACACCCTGCTCGATGCGCTGGGCCCCGACGTCCATGCGGCGCTGAGCCGCAACGAGCCGGTCCCGGTGCGCCGAGCCAGCGCGGCCTGCGGCGAACTCGGCACCCTGATCCGCCTGTTCCTTCTCACCGACGACTGTCCCGTCGGCGAGGTGGCCGCGGCGCTGTCCCCGCTGCCGGTCGAGGACGCCGTCGCGGCCGGCCTGCTCGAATCCGAGGGCGACGTCGTCCGGGCAGCCCTCGATCTCCGTCCGATGGACATCGGCGGAGGCAACCGCTGGGTGCTCTCCGACCTCGACGGCTCACTCCGACCCCGCGAGACCCCGGTCGACCACGTCATCGGCGTCGGGCACGCGTCGCTGTCGCTGCTGCAGGCCACCCCGACCGCGCCGGTCGGGACGCTGCTCGACGTCGGGACCGGTTGCGGCATCCAAGCCCTGCACGGCGCGTCCTACGCCGACTCGGTCACGGCCACGGACCTGAACGTCCGTGCCGTCGATCTGGCGGCCGTCACAGCGGCGCTCAACGAGGAGGAGCTGGAACTGCTCGCCGGGTCGTGGTTCGAGCCGGTCGAGGGCCGCACGTTCGATCAGGTCGTGGCCAATCCGCCGTTCGTCGTGAGCCGCGCCCGGGTGGGTCACACCTACCGCGACTCCGGACTCGACCTCGACGGCGCGAGCGAGCTGATGATCTCCCGAGTGGCCGACTATCTCGCGCCCGGTGGCACGGCGGCGCTGCTGGCGTCCTGGATCCACGTCGAGGACGAGGACTGGCGCGCCCGGGTGGCCTCCTGGCTTCCCGCCCACGGGATCGACGCGTGGGTGGTGCAGCGGGACGTCGCGGACCCGGCCCTGTACGTCGGCACCTGGATGCGCGACGGCGGCCTCGACACCCGGGACCCGGCCACCGCGACCATCGCCGAGGACTGGCTGGATCACCTCGCGAGCGCGAACGTCGAGGGGGTCGGCTTCGGGTTCGTCTACCTGCGCCGGACCGACGCACCCACCGATCTGATGGCGGAGGACCTCACCCACGGCTTCAGCGACCCCTTGGGCGCGGAGGCGCTCGCGTACTTCGAGCGGGTGGCGTGGCTGCGCGACCACGACGTGCTCACCGCCCGTTTCCGCGTGGAGGAGAGCACCGCCCTGGAGCGGGTGTTCCTGCCCGGCGACGAGGGATGGACCCAGGTGGTCGCCCGGCTGCACCGGGGGAACGGCCCGGCGTGGCAGCACGAGGTCGACGATCTCGTCGCCTCGCTCGTCGCCGGCATGCGCGGCGACGGCCTCGTGCTGGGCGAACTGATCGAGCTTCTCGCCGCCGCCCACGGCGTCGACGCCGAGGAACTCGCGCAGTCGGCCGTGCCGCTCGTGCACGCCCTCGTCCGGCACGGACTCGTGCTTCCCACGTAGCCGCCGGGTTCCCGATCCGTCCCCCTTATACGTGTTCTCAGCAACTTCTCAGGACCGAATCGAGGAACCCGCAGGTCACAGCGCCTTCACAAATTACCGGCCGGGAACTTTCCCAGGCCTTCGGTGCGTTGATCCATATGAGACACCACCGATGAGGAGGCAAGTCATGACAAGCCCCAGCACCACTACTCGCATTCGCCCCAGCGCTGCCGATCTGGACGCCCAGAGCCCCGCTGCCGACCTGGTCCGGGTCTACCTGAACGGAATCGGCCGCACGGCTCTGCTGACGGCCGCAGACGAGGTAGAACTGTCCAAGCGAATCGAGGCTGGGCTGTACGCCGCGCACATCCTGGAGACCGGGAAGCGACTCTCCCCCGCCAAGAAGCGCGACCTCGCGACGGTCGTCCGTGAAGGACAGTCAGCCCGCGCACATCTCCTCGAGGCCAACCTGCGGCTCGTCGTCTCGCTCGCGAAGCGGTACACCGGACGCGGCATGCCCCTGCTGGACCTCATCCAGGAGGGCAACCTGGGTCTGATCCGCGCGATGGAGAAGTTCGACTACGCGAAGGGGTTCAAGTTCTCGACGTACGCCACCTGGTGGATTCGTCAGGCGATCACCCGCGGCATGGCCGACCAGAGCCGGACGATCCGGCTCCCAGTGCACCTCGTGGAGCAGGTCAACAAGCTGGCCCGTATCAAGCGCGAGCTGCATCAGCAGCTCGGGCGTGAGGCCACGGACGACGAGCTGGCCGAGGAGTCGGGTATCCCGGCGCACAAGATCGCAGATCTCCTCGACCACAGCCGCGACCCGGTGAGCCTCGACATGCCGGTCGGCAACGACGAGGAAGCTCCCCTGGGCGACTTCATCGAGGATTCCGAGGCCACGTCGGCGGAGAACGCCGTGATCGCCGGTCTCCTGCACAGCGACGTGCGCACCGTGCTGGCCACCCTCGACGAACGTGAGCAGCAGGTCATCCGGCTGCGCTACGGTCTCGACGACGGTCAGCCGCGCACTCTCGACCAGATCGGCAAGCTCTTCGGGCTCTCCCGCGAGCGTGTCCGTCAGATCGAGCGCGAAGTGATGGGCAAGCTGCGTCAGGGCGACCGCGCCGAGCGGCTGCGCTCCTACGCCAGCTGACGAGAGCCTCCCACCGGAATCAGCGCCGGTGCCGGTCGTACGCGACCGGCACCGGCGTTGCGCTGTCTGCGGGGCCGGGTGACCGGTCAGCGCAGGCGGCGGGGCCCGAGGTCGGCGACGCTGGGCTCCGGGCCGATCCGCACCCGGGAATCGGTGATCTGCGCGCCCTCGGCCGATGCGAGCACGGGTTCGCAGGCCAGTTCCCGCACCTCCGGGAGGTCGTCCGCGAGAGCGGAGATCCGCTGCACGAGGTCGACGAGAGCCGATTTGTTCACCGGGACCGCGCTGCGGTAGCCGGACAGCAGCGGCGCGGCTTTCGGTGCGTCGATCAGTTCCGTTGCGGCGTCCTCGGTGAGGGGCAGCACCCGGTAGGCGCGGTCGCCGAGGAGGTCGGAGATCACGCCGGCGAGTCCGAACGAGATGAGCGAACCGAACGACGGGTCGTCCTGGACGCCCACCACACAACCGATTCCCTTGGTGGCCATCCGCTGGACGTGGAGTAGCGGTTCACCGGACGCGGCGGCGAGGTCGCGGTAGGCCCAGCGGACCGAATCGGGCCCGACCAGATCGAGGCGGACGCCACCGAGGTCCGGCCGGTGCCGCCACTGCTCCCCCGTCGCCTTCACCGCGACCGGGTACCCCAATTCCTCGGCGGCCTGCACGGCCTCGTCTTCGGTGGTGGCGGAACGGAATTCCACGACGTTCACGCCGTAGCACGCGAGGAGTTGCGATGCCTCGAAGTCCGACAGCCAGCGCCCGGACGACGTCCCGAGCCAGCCGTCGACCATCGCTTTCGCCCGCTCCGGATCGATCCCGTTGGGGCGCACCACTTTCGAGGACGGTTTACTCTTCCACGCCGAGTATCGCCAGGCACGGGCCAGTGCCAGCGCCGCGCGTTCCGGACCGGGATAGGAGGGAACCGAACCGCGCGTCGGGTGCCCGTCCTCACCCCGGACCGCCAGGACGTCGGGCACACCCTCCGCCGCGAGGAACGTCGTGAGCACGGGTTTGTCGGCGTCCCGCACCGCCTCCCGCAGCGCCTGGGCATAGGGTTCGACGGGAACGGCGACCGGCGGAACGAACACGGCGATCACCGAGTCGACGTCGAAGGACGTGAGCGCCGTCCGCACGGCCGCCGCAAACTCCTCGGGACCGGCCTGCGGACCGAGATCGACGGGGTCGCCGACCTGCAGACCCTCACTGCGTGCCGCATCCGCGGCGAGCACACCGAGCGCGGTGGAGTTTCCGACCACAGCGAGCCGGGGTCCCGCGGGCAGCGGCTGATATCCGAACAGCAGCGCACAGTCGAACAGCTGGGAGATCGACCCGACCTGCACCACACCGGCCTGCTCGAAGAGGGCGCGGACGATCGAATCGTCCATCTCGCCACCGCTGGCCGCCAATGCGGGCGGGACGGCGTGCCTGCCGCTCTTGACCGCGACGATCGGCTTGTTCCGCGCCACCCGGCGCGCGATGCGCGAGAACTTGCGGGGATTGCCGAAGCTCTCCAGGTACAGCAGCACCACCTCGGTGGCCGGATCCGAATCCCAGTACTGCAGTAGGTCGTTGCCGGAGACGTCGGCGCGGTTACCCGCGGAGACGAAGGCGGACAATCCGATTCGACTCCGTGCGGCCTCGTCGAGGATGGCGATGCCGAGTGCGCCGGACTGGCAGAAGAATCCGACGTTGCCGGGGCTCGGCAGCACCGGCGCGAGGGTGGCGTTCAACGAGACCTCGCTGTCGTTGTTGGCCACGCCGAGCGCGTTGGGACCGATCAGCCGCATCCCGTGCGCGCGGGCGGCGTGGACGAGGCGACGTTCGGACTGCCGTCCGTCCATCCCTGTTTCACTGAACCCCGAAGAAACGACGACGAGGGCCTTGACGCCCTTGTCCAGGCAGTCGTCGAGGACGGCGTTGATCGATTCGGCGGGTACCGCGACGACGGCGAGATCCACCTCGTCGGGGATGTCGCGGACCGACGGGTACGCCCGTACACCGTGGACCGAACGGTGCTCGGCGTTGACCGGGTACACCGGGCCGGTGAATCCCGCCCGCAGCAGGTTGGTCAGCACGGCGTTGCCGACCTTCGCCCGGTCGGTGGACGCACCGATCACCGCGACCGACCGCGGACTGAGCACGTTACGCATGCTGCGCGCCTCGGCGGCCCGCTCGCGGGAATTGCGCACGGACACCATCGCTTCGGTGGGGTCGATCGCGAACTCGAGCTTGAGCACCCCACCCTCGAAGCTGCGGCTGACCTGATATCCCGCCTCGCGGAAGACCGTCACCATGTTCCGGTTCTCCGCGAGGACCTCGGCGACGAACATCGTCAGGCCGTTCTCCGCGGCCGCCGCGGCGAGGTGCTCGAGCAGGATGGGCCCGAGACCGCGGCCCTGATGTGCGTCGGCGACGACGAACGCCACCTCCGCGGACTTGCCGTCCCCCTCGCCGATGAGTCGCTCGTACCGGCCGACGGCGATGATCTCGTCCCCGAGCAGCACCACGAACGCCACCCGGTCGTGGTGATCGACCGTGGTGAAGTGAACGATGTCCCGTTGCGACATGGTCGGGTAAGGGCCGAAATACCGCAGATAGCGGGTGCGTTCGGAGAGCTTCGAATGGAACGCGACGAGTTTGTCCGCGTCCTCGGGCACGATCGGCCGCAGCGCCACCGCTCCGCCGTCCGCCGCCAGCACGTCGGCGACCCAGTGCCGCGGGTAGTTGTGCGCGGCGTCGGGTTTCCCTCTCGCCTCGGTCGTGACCGCCGCCCCGGCGCTACCCGACGTCTCGGTGCCGTCCGACGCCTGGATGCCGTCGGTGGTCTCACTGCCGTCCGTCGGCTCAGTCACGGGGATCCTCCGGGTCGAGTCCGAGTAGTGGGAAGCAGGCGCGGCGAGTGGCGATGACGGCCGAGTCGATCCGAGTCAGGGCGCGGTCGACCGACGGGATCCCGGTTTCCGGTGTGCCACCGGGACCGTCCCAGGGCCGGTAGTCGACCTCGCCGCCGTCGCCCATCGTGTCCGGCAGGTCCACGCTGGGTGCGAGCGCGTGCGCCCGTTCCTGCCAGGCCTCGGGTACGGCACGGCCCGTCTCGATCTCGCGGTCGAGCGCTGCGGCGATGAGGTGGGTCCACGCACGCGGGACGACACGGACGAGGCCGTATCCGCCGCCGCCGACGGCGAGCCAGCGTCCTTCGGCGTAGCGGTCGGCGAGATCACGCATGGCGAGGAACGCGGCCCGCTGGCCGTCGACCGTCAGAGCGAGGTCGGCCAGCGGATCCTCGCGGTGGCTGTCGACACCGCACTGGCTGATCACGATCTGGGGCCGGAACGACGCGAGTGCGCCCGGGACGACGGCGTGGAAACCGCGCAGCCACAACGCATCGACGGTGCCGGGCAGCACGGGGAGGTTGACGGCGGTGCCCTCCCCCGACCCCTCACCGACCTCGCTGGACCACCCCGTGTTGGGCCAGAGCGTCGCCGGATGCTGGTGGAGCGAGATCGTCAGGACGCGGGGGTCGTGCGCGAACGCGTGCTGCACCCCGTCCCCGTGGTGCGCGTCGACGTCGATGTAGGCGATCCGGTCGAAACCGTGGTCCAGCAGCCAGGAGATCGCAATGGCGACATCGTTGTACACACAGAAGCCGGAGGCCCAGTCGGGCATCGCATGGTGCATGCCACCGCCGATGCTCACGGCGCGGCGTGTGCGTCCCGCTGCGATCTCCTGCGCCGCGGCGAGGGAACCGCCCGCGAGGATCGCGCTCGCCTCGTGCATCTGGGGGAAGACCGGATTGTCCTCGGTGCCGAGCCCGTGCGGGGCGTCCGCCCCGAGCACACCCGACGTAGCCGAGTGCCCGGCCTGTTTGACTGCTTCGACGTACGCGGGAGTGTGGATCCGCAACAGGTCTGCGTCCGAGGCGGCGTCGGGCCGCAACAGTTCGACCCCCTCCAGAATCCCGAGGCTGCGGGCGAGCGACATGGTCAGCTCGAGCCGGGTGGGATTCATCGGGTGGTCCGCACTCCACCGATAACTGAGATAGTCCGGACTCCACACGACTGCACGGTGCGATACCAGTGCAGCCGAATCCTCCCCGGAACTGAACGACGCGGTCATGAACTCACGCTACTGGTCCCCCGCGGAGGGTGCGAGCAGACCCGGCACGACCGGCACCGACGCGCTGCGGGGACGGACGGCGCCGGTGGCGGCCAATCACCGGTAGAATCAACCGAGACGAAGGGGTGTGAGTGTGAAGGATCTGGTCGACACCACGGAGATGTACCTCCGGACGATCTATGACTTGGAAGAAGAGGGCGTCGTCCCACTTCGAGCACGTATTGCCGAACGACTCGAGCAGAGCGGTCCCACGGTCAGCCAGACCGTTGCCCGGATGGAGCGTGACGGTCTCCTCCTGGTCGCCGGTGACCGCCACCTGGAACTGACGGAGAAGGGCCGCGAACTCGCCGTGTCGGTGATGCGCAAGCACCGCCTCGCCGAACGACTGCTGGTCGACGTCATCGGCCTCAAGTGGGAAGAGGTCCATGCGGAGGCGTGCCGGTGGGAGCACGTCATGAGCGAAGAAGTCGAGCGGCGTCTCGTGGAGGTGCTCAACAACCCCACTACATCGCCGTACGGCAACCCGATTCCGGGGCTCGCGCTGCTCGGGCTGGACCGCCCGGTCGACGCCCCCGAGACGCTCATCCGGCTCACGGACGTGCCGCCCGGCAAACCGACCGCTGTCGTCGTCCGGCGTCTCGCGGAGCACGTGCAGTCGGATCCGGACGTCATCGGGCAGCTGCGCGAGGCGGGTGTCGTTCCGGACGCGCGCGTCACCGTCGAGACCAAGCCCGGTTCGGTCACCATCACGGTGCCCGGCCACAGCGGGTTCGATCTGTCCGAGGAGATGGCACACGCCGTCCAGGTGAAGCAGGTACAGGGATAGTCGATGAAACTTCTGGTCACCGGCGGCGCCGGCTATGTCGGCAGCGTCTGCAGCACGGTCCTGCTCGAACGCGGACACGAGGTCGTCATCATCGACGACCTGTCCACGGGTAACGCCGACGCGGTGCCGCTCGGTGCCGAGTTCGTCGAGGGCGACGTCGCGGAGGTGGTGTCGGACGTGCTCGGCACGAGCGGCGTACCCCGCTTCGACGGCGTCCTGCACTTCGCGGCGCAGTCGCTCGTCGGCGAGTCCGTCCAGTACCCGGAGAAGTACTGGCGCGGCAACGTCGTCACCACGCTCGAACTTCTCGAGGCCATGCGGCATTCGGGGACACGGAAACTCGTGTTCTCGTCGACCGCCGCGACGTACGGCGAGCCGGAGCACTCGCCGATCACGGAGGCCGATCCGACCCGTCCCACCAATCCGTACGGAGCGACGAAACTCGCGATCGACCATGCCATCACGTCGTACTCGGTGGCTCATTCGCTCGCGGCGACCAGCCTGCGGTACTTCAACGTCGCGGGAGCGTACAAGTCGGCCGGCGAGAACCGGGTCGTCGAAACGCATTTGATTCCTCTCGTGCTCCAGGTGGCGCTCGGTCAGCGGGAGAAGATCTCGATCTTCGGAACCGACTGGCCGACTCCGGACGGAACGGCGATCCGCGACTACATCCACGTGCTCGACCTCGCCGACGCGCACGTGCTGGCACTGGAGTCGTCGATCGAGGGCAGGCACCGCATCTACAATCTCGGCAGCGGTGCGGGTTTCAGTGTGCGCGAAGTCATCTCGGCGTGCGCGCGGGTCACCGGGCTCCCCATCGCGGTCGAGGACGCACCGCGCCGGGCCGGTGATCCCGCCGTGCTGGTGGCGTCGAGTGATCGGGCGATCGCGGAGCTCGGGTGGCAGCCGGAGCACACCGACCTCGACGAGATCGTCGCCGACGCCTGGGCCTACCTGCAGGAGCTGGGCGACCGGTCGCACGCGGCACGTCGGTGACGCCGGCTCGGTCCGCGATTCAGCGGGGCAGCACGACACCGATCGCTTCGGCTCGCTCGTAACCGATGTCGGCCAGGCCCCGCACCTCGGTGGGCCGGAGTCCGGAGTGCAGTGCACCGTCGAGCAGGGTGGCCAGTACGTGACCCGGCTCCGAGTCCAGGGCGGCGGCCAACGCGATGCCGGCGAACGGGCCGTCGCCGCGAAGGTAGGCGCTGTATCCGAGCAACGCCGCCGGGTTCGCGCGTTCCGGATCCGGGAGGTTGCGGGCGAGGAGAATCCACAGTTGCTCCGCGTCGTCGGCGTACGGGCCGACGGCCAGAGCGAGCGCGCTGTCCCGGACGGTGACGTTCTCCAGTGCGAGCGCGAGTTCCGCGTACTCCGGCGCGAGGAGCCGCTCCCCGGACGACACCCGCGCGACATGTGTCAGCACAAGCTCGAGTTCGAGACGGTGACCACGCTCCGGCGTGGCCGACCGTCCCGCCAATTCCCTTCGCAGAAGCGATGATTGACGGCCGCGTTCGATGAGGGCGGCGATCTGCATCCGTTCGAGCACCGGGCCCACCTCGATGGTGGCTTCCAGCTCCTCGCGCGAAGAGCGGATGGCCCTGCCCTCGACGACCCGCGCGAGCGCGACCCGGGACGACGTCGGATCGGACTGGGCTCCGTAACCACCGCCGCCGAGAAGGCTGAACCATTCGCGGCCGGCCGCGATCTCCGCCGTGACGAACACGTCGAGAAGCTCGGTCGGTGTGAAGTCGAGGAGCTCTTCGAATTCTTCGACGATCGCGGACAGCTCGTCGAGGGAGATTCGCGGGCGGGTCGGTGAAGCGGTCGTCGACGAGCACCAGGAGCACCCCGGTGGCCTGCTCCCTCTCACAGACGTCGGCGAACTGACCCAACGCCGCGTACATCGGCGGGGTCGGCACGTCGCCGCCGCCGAGGACCAGGTCGTGTCTCATGACGGCTCCGACCGACGGGTTGCGCTCCCCGGACAGGCACACCGCCACGATCGAGCGGGCGGGCCGGAATCCGAGTAGTGCGGGAACCGAGGCGAGAAGGTCGCCCGGGGCGGACAACGTGACGGTGTGCTGGTGCGGGGGCGGTCCCCCGCCGGGATCGTCGGAGAATCCGGAACCGTGCGGGAATGCGGGTGTCGTCATGCATCAGACTCTGACGGGTCGACGCGACGGCGCGGGCGGGCGAACTGGGGAAACACAGAGGGCTGTGGATGGGCCGTCGGTTGTGGACAACCGGGTCGCCGCGCCGCACGGACGCGCCGAGCGACCGAGAAGTCGTCGGACCCCTGTGCTACGGCCCGCTCAGCTGTTCTGCACCTTCTGCACCGCGGCGGTGAACAACTCGTCGAGCGCGACGGTATCGGCCTTCGCGTCGCCGAACGACATGAAGGTCGCAGACACCCGCACGTCGCCCACCTGCGCGATCAACGTGACCATCGACTGAGTGACCTTGTCGCTCCCGTTGCCGGACTTGACGGTCCGCCGGAGCGCGAGGGTGTCGTCGGCCCGGACCGGAGGGGCAGGTGTGACCTCGGTGGTGACGGTGGACTCGGCCCCACTGTCCGTCACGGTGACCTCGCCGCACTTCTTCGTCTGCGCCGCCAGTTCGTCGAGGGGCGTATCGGTTCTGGTGAGCTCGACCGAGATCGTCGAACGGCTCGCGTTGTCCGTGCCCACCGCCATGACGGTGCCGGTCGGTCCGTAGTCCTGCGCGGGCGGCGCACAGTCCGCGGGGTCGACCACCGCGCCCTGCGGTACGCCCGTCAGGTCGGGTGCCGCCATCGACACGGCCTGGGCGGGCAGCACGATCGCCTCGTACCGGGCCGGGAATTCGGCCGGATCCACCAGAAGCTTCGACAGTCCCTTGCCCGACGGCGACCCCGCCGCGATCGTCGTGCTCGGCTGCGCGTCACCGGAGACCGTCGAGGAACATCCGGAGAGAATCGTCACCGCGGCCAGCGAGACCACCGGGACAACCATGGCCGTCCGTACCGCTGTGCGCCGAGACCTCACCGTCGACCTCCCGTGTCGGATGTGTGGTGCCCCCGCCCGGGGAGCCTTTTCCGCCACTCTGCCACGCCGGCGCGCCGACAGCGGGGAGGCTGCGGCTCAGCTGCCGCGGGCGATCCACTCCTCCAGATGCGGGGATTCGGTCCCGATGGTTGTTCCGTCGCCGTGCCCGGTGCGGACCGCCGTCGACGGCGGCAACGCGAACAAACGGTCGCGGATGGACCCGATGATCGTCGGGAAGTCCGAGTAGGAGCGCCCGGTTGCTCCCGGACCGCCCGAGAACAGGGTGTCCCCACTGAACAACTCCCCCGCCTCCGGCAGATACAGGCAGCAGGACCCGGGCGAGTGCCCGGGCGTGTGGAGCACGCGGAGGTCGGTCCCGGCCACGGCGATCTCCTGCCCGTCCTCGATCGGCGTGTAGACGACGGCGGGGTGAGTCTGTCGCCACAACACGTCGTCGGCCGCATGGAGGTAGAGAGGGGCGTCCAGTGCCGTGGACAGTTCCGGCGCCACGGTGACGTGGTCGTTGTGGCCGTGTGTGCAGACGATGGCCCGCACGTGCCTGCCGCCGACAGCCTCGACGATCGGGGCGGCGGTGTGCGCGGCGTCGATCACCACCACCTCGGAGTCGTCGCCGACGATCCACACGTTGTTGTCGACGTCCCAGGTGCCCCCGTCGAGACTGAAGGTGCCGGAGGTGACCACTCGGTCGATGCGCACGCTCACGACTCGACCGCCGATCGCCGAACCCGGTCCGCAATTCTTCGTACCCGTGCCGACATCGTGCACCTCCAGGATCTCGTCCGTCTCGGACCGTGCCGTTCCTCACATTGCCACAGACCGTGCGCGGGATCTCGCTGTGGGCGAACGCCGGAAGGCTCCGGACGGGAATTATCGGTCGCCCGCGCCGTGTTCCCCCAGAGCAGGACCTCCGAGAGCAAAGTCCGACGTATCGATGCCGGAGACGATAGGGGACACTGGAGGCCAGGCACGAAGGAGAAGAGGTCTGTAATGGACGAACAGTCGAAGATGTACGAGCTGGAGTTCCCGGCACCGCAGCTGTCCTCCGCGGACGGCCAGGGACCTGTACTGATCCACGGACTCGAGGGCTTCTCCGACGCAGGCCACGCCGTCAAACTCGCCACGACGCACCTCCGCGAGAGCCTCGAGAGCGAGCTGGTCGCCTCCTTCGCGGTCGACGAACTCGTCGATTACCGCTCACGTCGGCCCACCATGACGTTCAAGGCCGACCACTTCTCGGACTACGACCAGCCCGAGCTGAACCTGTATGCGCTGAAGGACACGGCGGGCACCCCGTTCCTGCTGCTGGCCGGCATGGAACCTGATCTCCGCTGGGAGCGGTTCACGACGGCGGTGCGTCTGCTGGCCGAGCAGCTCGGTGTGCGCCGGACCGTGGGCATCAACGCCATTCCGATGGCCATCCCGCACACCCGCCCGCTCGGGGTGACCGCGCATTCCACCAACAAGGACCTGATCAAGGACCACCAGCGCTGGTCCGGCGAACTGCAGGTTCCCGGCAGCGCGTCCTCACTGATCGAGTTGCGGATGGCGCAGCACGGGCACGAGTCCGTCGGATTCTCGGTTCACGTCCCCCACTACCTGGCTCAGACGGACTACCCGGGCGCCGCCGAGACCCTCCTCGAGAATGTGAGTGACGTCACCGACCTCGACCTGCCGCTGGCCGCGCTCGGCGAGGCCGCCGCACGCGTCCGCGAACAGGTCGACGAGCACATCGCGGGTAACGAGGAGGTACAAACCGTCGTCCACGCCCTGGAACGCCAGTACGATGCGTACGTAACGGCTCAAGAACAGCAGTCCACGCTCCTGGCCAGCGAAGAAGACCTGCCGAGTGGTGACGAACTCGGTGCAGAATTCGAGCGTTTCCTCGCCGAACAGGCCCTGCAGGACGGCGAGGGCGGCGACTCCGAGGAAGAGGGGGGATCACCGGGCGGGGCGTGACCGAGGAGCTGTTGTGCGGTCGCCACTCGGACACTGTGCGACCGCACGGTCCAGTTGTTCGGCCGAGAGCGGTGCAATAGCGTCGAGATCAAGCGGATGATTGAGCTGTCAACATTCGGGAGTGCACCTAGTTCAGGAGGCGACATGAGCGACACTCGCATTCGTAAGCTCAGGCCCGTTCCGAACGCCGAAACCCGCATGATGTTCCGCACGATCCACGGTTACCGCCGTGCGTTCCGCATGGCAGGCGAGGGTCCCGCGCTGCTGCTGATCCACGGCATCGGTGACAACTCGTCCACCTGGACCGAGATCATTCCGCACCTCGCCAAGAACTACACCGTCATCGCCCCCGATCTGCTGGGTCACGGACGCTCCGACAAGCCGCGGGCCGACTACTCGGTCGCGGCGTACGCCAACGGCATGCGCGACCTGCTGTCCACCCTGGGCATCGACAAGGTGACCGTCGTCGGTCACTCCCTCGGCGGCGGGGTCGCCATGCAGTTCTCCTACCAGTTCCCGCAGATGGTCGACCGGCTCGTCCTGGTCTCGGCCGGCGGCGTCACCAAGGACGTTCACCCGCTGCTGCGGCTCGCGTCGGTGCCGGTGGTCAACGAGGCGCTGAAACTGCTGCGCATTCCCGGTGCGATGCCCACCGTGCGTCTGGTGGGCAACGTGTTGAGCCAGCTGAACGGGACACGACTGCGTCCCGGTGCGATGCTGCACGACACACCCGACCTGGTGCGCGTACTGGCGGAGCTGTACGACCCCACGGCCTACGAGGCATATCTGCGCACCCTGCGCGCGGTAGTCGACTGGCGCGGCCAGGTCGTCACCATGCTCGACCGATGTTATCTGACCGAGAATCTCCCAGTGCAGCTCATCTGGGGCGATCAGGACGCCGTCATTCCGGTGAGCCACGCCCACCTCGCGCACGCGGCGATGCCCGGCTCTCACCTCGAGATCTTCCGCGGCGCAGGCCATTTCCCGTTCCGCGACGACCCGATGCGGTTCCTGCGCACCATCGAGAAGTTCCTGTCCGTGACTCATCCCCTGCAGTTCGACGAAGCGAAGTGGCGGCAGATGCTCGTCACCGGCGTCGGTGAGAGCACCATCACCGGCAGCGCGTCCACCCGCATGGCGGTTCTGGACGCGATGGGATCGGACGAACGCAGCGCGACATAGGCCCGGCAGCGGCGCACCGCGTTCCGGCTAGCCTGTAGCAGTGCTTCTCTCCGACCTGCTCCCCGAGAACGCGGATTCCGATTCCGTTTTCGACGCCTTCACCTCCTGGACCGATGAACGGGGTCTGACGCTCTACCCCGCCCAGGAAGAATCCGTGATGGAGCTGGTGTCCGGGGCCAACGTGATCCTGGCGACGCCCACCGGATCCGGCAAGTCGATGGTGGCGGTCGGAGCGCACTTCTACGCCATGGCCACCGGCAAGCGCACCTTTTACACCGCCCCGATCAAAGCCCTTGTCAGCGAGAAGTTCTTCGCCCTGTGCGAGGTGTTCGGCGCCGAGAACGTCGGCATGATGACCGGCGACGCCGCCGTCAACTCGCGGGCACCGATCATCTGCGCGACCGCCGAGATCGTCGCGAACCTCGCACTGCGCGAGGGCCCCGACTCCGACATCGGCCAGGTCGTGATGGACGAGTTCCACTTCTACTCCGAACCCGATCGGGGCTGGGCGTGGCAGGTCCCACTCGTCGAACTCCCCCACGCCCAGTTTCTGCTCATGTCGGCCACCCTCGGGGAGGTCGACTTCTTCTCGTCCGACCTCACCCGCCGGACCGGCCGCCCCACCACAGTGGTGGCGGGCACCGAACGTCCCGTTCCCCTCATGTTCTCGTACGCCACGACTCCGGTGAGCGAGACGATCGAGGAATTGGTGACCACCAACCAGGCCCCCGTCTACGTGGTTCACTTCACCCAGGCCGCAGCCCTCGAACGCGCGCAGGCCCTGACCAGCGTCAACTTCTGTTCGCGCGAGGAGAAGGACGCCATCGCCGAAGCGCTGGGCGGCTTCCGGTTCACCACCGGATTCGGCAAGACGCTCTCGCGTCTCGTCCGGCACGGTATCGGCGTCCACCACGCGGGCATGCTGCCGAAGTACCGCCGTCTCATCGAGAAGCTGGCGCAGGACGGTCTGCTGAAGGTCATCTGCGGCACCGACACCCTCGGCGTGGGGATCAACGTCCCCATCCGCACCGTGCTCCTCACCGGGCTGACCAAGTTCGACGGCACCCGCACGCGGCACCTCCGGGCCCGCGAGTTCCACCAGATCGCGGGACGCGCGGGACGCGCCGGCTACGACACCCTGGGCACCGTGGTCGTGCAGGCTCCCGAACACGAGGTCGAGAATCTGCGTGCACTCGCCAAGGCGGGCGACGACCCGAAGAAGCGCCGGAAGGTGCAGCGCAAAAAGGCGCCGGACGGCTTCGTGTCGTGGAGCGAGGCGACGTTCGATCGCCTCGTCGCCGCGTCACCCGAACCGCTCGTCTCACGGTTCTCCGTGTCGAACTCCATGCTGCTCAACGTGATCGCGCGACCGGGCAACTGCTTCGAGTCCATGCGGCACCTTCTCGAGGACAACCACGAGTCGCGGCCTGCGCAGCGCAAGCACATCCTGAAGGCGTTGTCGTTGTACCGCGGGCTGATCGACGCCGGCGTGGTGCAGAGACTCGACGAACCCGACGCCGACGGCCGCATGGCCCGGCTCACGATGGAACTCCAGCGGGACTTCGCACTGAACCAGCCGCTGTCCCCGTTCGCCCTCGCCGCCCTCGAACTGCTCGACGTCGAATCCGATTCCTATGCACTGGATGTGGTGTCGGTGATCGAGTCGACCCTCGACGACCCGCGGCAGGTCCTCATGGCGCAGCAGCACTTCGCCCGCGGTGAGGCGGTCGCGCAGATGAAGGCCGACGGGATCGAGTACGAGGAACGCATGGAACTGCTCGAGGAGGTCACCTGGCCAAAGCCACTCGCGGACCTGCTGTTCCCGGCGTTCGAGATGTACCGCGGTGGACATCCGTGGATCACCGAGTTCGCGCTGTCGCCCAAGTCGGTCGTGCGCGACATGGTCGAGCGGGCGATGACGTTCGCCGAGATGGTCAGCCACTACGGTCTGGCCCGTTCGGAGGGGCTCGTGCTGCGGTATCTCGCGGACGCGTATCGAGCACTGCGCCAGACCGTTCCGACCGAGGCCCGGACGGAGGAGCTGGACGACCTCATCGAGTGGCTGGGCGAGCTGATCCGTCAGGTCGATTCGAGCCTGCTCGACGAATGGGAATCCCTCACCGACCCCGGCGCCGAGGGAGACGACCAGCAGGTCGCGTTCGGCGCCGATGTGCCGCGCCCGATCTCGGCGAACACGCGGGCATTCCGGGTGATGGTGCGCAACGCCATGTTCCGGCGTATCGAACTCGCGTCGCGGCGGCGGTGGGCCGAATTGGAAGGACTCGACGACGGCATCGACGCCGAGGAGTGGGAGGACCAGCTCCAGCCGTACTTCGACGAATACGACTCCCTCGGCACCGGCCCCTCGGCGCGCGGCCCCCAACTGTTCCAGGTGGAGACCGCGCCCGAGCTGTGGCGGGTGCGGCAGGTCCTCGAGGACCCACAGGGCGATCACGGGTGGGCGTTGACGGCGGTCGTCGACCTTCCCGAGTCCGACGCGGCCGGCGAAGTGATCTTCGACGAGCTCAGCATCGTCGAGGGGTAGCGGTCAGGAACGCGGCCGGCGGGGCTGATCACGCCGCGCCGCGTTCTTCTCCTTGATGCGGACGGTCTCCTTGCGGACCTCGGCCTGGGTGGCGCGTTCCTGCTGCAGCCATTCGGGACGATCCGCCATGAGCGCGTCGATCTGCTCGGTGGTGAGCGCCTCGGTGACGCCGCCTCGGGCGAGGCCCGCGATGGACACCCCCAGCTTCGCCGCAACCACCGGCCGCGGGTGCGGGCCGTTGCGGCGTAGCTCGAGCAGCCACTCCGGCGGATCGCTCTGCAGTGCACTCAGCTCGTCACGGGAGACGAGACCCTCCTGGAACTCCGCGGGGGT
This sequence comes from Rhodococcus sp. LB1, assembly GCF_001583455.1. Taxonomy (NCBI): domain Bacteria; kingdom Bacillati; phylum Actinomycetota; class Actinomycetes; order Mycobacteriales; family Nocardiaceae; genus Rhodococcus; species Rhodococcus sp. LB1. Next base: position 62,063 of record NZ_LTCZ01000430.1, read on the forward strand.
GGCCTCGAGGTACACACCCAGCTTCTTCGCCGCGGTGGCGGGCTTCATAGTCTGAGGGCTCTTGTGCGACGTCATGGTGTCAAGAGTAACGAGCGTGTGCGGCGTCGTTGACCAAGGCCGGTAGCCTGACGGAGTGACAGACGCGGATGCATCCCCTTCGTTCCGGCTCGCGTATGTCCCGGGCGTGACCCCCACCAAGTGGGTGCGGATCTGGAACGAACGGCTGCCCGACGTCCCGCTCACCCTCGTCCCGGTGGCGGCCGCGGACGCACCCGACCAGTTGCGCGGCGGCGGCGCGGACGCGGGCCTGGTGCGGCTGCCGATCGACCGGACCCGTCTCAGCGCAATCCCTCTGTACACCGAGATCCCCGTGGTCGTGGCGCCGAAGGACCACGTGGTGGCCGCGGTGGACGAGGTGTCGATCGCGGATCTGGCCGACGAGATCGTGCTGCACCCGCTCGACGACGTCCTCGTCTGGGACAGCCTGCCGGGACTGCCGGCCCAGGACCGCCCCGCCACGACGGCCGACGCAATCGAACTGGTCGCGGCGGGGATCGGGTTGCTCGTCGTCCCGCAGTCGCTCGCGCGGCTCCACCACCGCAAGGACCTCGTCTACCGGACGGTGTCGGACGGACCGGAGTCACGGATCGCGTTGTCGTGGCCAGAGGACGAGACCACCGAACTGGTGGAGGAGTTCATCGGGATCGTCCGAGGCCGCACCGTCAACAGCTCCCGGGGCCGCACCCCGACGCCGGCTCAGCCGAAGAAGAAGCGTCCCGCCGCGGCGGCTGCACGCCAGAAGCCGGCCACGGGAGCCAGGACGTCCCGGTCGGGCTCCGGAGCGAAGGGCGGCAAGAAGGGCAAACCGCGGCGGCGGTCCTAGGCCCTGAGGTCAGGCGGGTGCGCCGACCGACGCCGTCTTCGTGAGGAGGGCGGCGAGTTGCCCGTAGCCATCCGCACGGGCACTGGACGAGCGGAACACGAGGCCGATCGTGCGGCCGGGCGCCGGAGCCGCGAAGCGGGCGGTCGCGAGCGGTCCCCGTCCGGTCTCCACCTGGACGGCGGATTCCGGCACCAGGGTGACGCCGAGCCCGCCGGCGACACACTGCACCACCGTCGACAGCGACGTGGCGCGGGTGTCGCCCGCCACCGGGTGCGCGTCGACCGAGCGGCACAGGTCGAGGGTCTGGTCGCGCAGGCAGTGCCCCTCGTCGAGCAGCAGGAGGGGAAGCGCGTCCAGCATCTGCGGCGAGACGTCGGTGCGACCCGCGAGTGCGTGCCCCTCCGGGACCACCATCACGAAATCTTCTGTGTACAAAGGAATATCGACGAGACCGCTGACACCGCTCGGCAACGCCAGCACCGCGACGTCGAGCGCACCCACACGCAACGCCTCCAGGAGTCGCGCCGTCTGGTCCTCGATGACCTGCGGCTCGAGGGCGGGCATCTCCTCGCGCAGCGCCGGCAACAGGGCTGGCAGTACGTACGGGGCCACGGTGGGGATCAGCCCGATACGCAGCGGTCCGGCCAACCGGTCGCCGACACCCGCGGCCGTCGCGACGAAACCGTCCGCGGCCTCGAGGATGACCTTGGCCTGACCGAGGAGCCGCTCCCCCGCCGTGGTGACGAGGACGCGTCGGGTGCTGCGCTCGATGAGTTGCACGCCCAGCCCGTTCTCCAGGGCGGCGAGCGACTGCGACAGTGTGGGTTGACTCACACTCAATCGCGCTGCCGCCGTGCCGAAATGGCGGTATTCCGCGACTGCCACGAACGCACGCAGCTGCGACAGTGTGGGTTGATAACTCTGATCAGCCATACCTATCAGCCTAGCGTTATCCATCACCTCTGCCTTTTGACCCGGGGCAGATGGCGAACTCTCCCACCGTCGAGGCACTGCCTCGAGGTCGACGAGCGATAGGGTGCGTCAATGCCCATCCACGTAGATGTCGTCCGGGTGTTCACCGACGACAAAGGACGCCACGGCAATCTGCTCGGCATCGTCGACTCCTCGGCCGTCCCGCCCGAGGACCGGCAGTCCGTCGCCGCCGCACTCGGATACAGCGAGACGATCTTCGTCGACATGCCCGGACCCGGCGACGAGCACGCACGCGCCCAGATCTTCACCCCCACCACCGAACTGCCCTTCGCCGGACACCCCACGGTCGGGCTGTCCTGGTGGCTGCACGAGCGCGGCGCCGCGGTCACCACACTCGACGTGCCCGCCGGCCCCGTCACCACCCGCCGTTCCGGCGCCTTCACCTGGGTGCGGGCCCGACCGGAGTGGGCGCCCGAGTTCTCGCTGTACCCCATGAACAGCGTGCGCGAGGTTCAGTCTGCGGACCCGAAGAAGTTCGGTGCCGGACACCACTATTTGTGGGCCTGGACGGACAAGGTCGAGCACTCGATCCGGTCGCGAATGTTCGCCCCGGACATGGGCATCACCGAGGACGAGGCCACCGGGGCCGCTGCCGTCCGGATCACCGCGCACCTCCGGCACGCCCTCCTGATCACCCAGGGCAAGGGATCCGAACTGCGCACCACCTACGACCCCGCCGGCTGGATCGAGGTCGGCGGACGAGTCCACCCCGAGAAGTCACGCACCCTCTGACGACGGCCGCCGGCCTCGCCCAGCGGTGAGGTCGGCTTCGCTCAGAGTCACCTCGATCTCGCGGCCCAGCGTCACACCGGGAGCGAGGGGGAGCTTGTCGCCGCTCCAGAATTTGCCGGGGTCGTACCAGTTGGTGCGCCTGCGCCCGCTGATCAGACCCATCTCCTCGTACGTCTGCGCAACCACCTCGGCGCAATAGGCACTTTCGAGGCCGCCCGACTTCTCCTGCCGGCGCCCCGTCCCGGGCAGGCGCCCGCCGAACCACCGTGACGCAAGTTTCGCGGTGGACGGGAACGGGGTTCCGTCGAGCCGTGCGATCGTCCGCAGCAACGCGTCCTCCTGCTGCGACGTCGCGGGTTCGGCGAGTTGGCGCAGCCATCCCCGCTGCCCGTACCGCGCACCCCACACCTGGACGGCGGCGCGCAGGTCGTGGAGTTGCACACCGCGCTGGAAGCGTCCCGTCCACATGTCCTGCAGCGAATGCCCCAGCTCGGCGTGCCACATCAGCGGCGGCAGGTCCTCGAGGACCACCGACATGCCGACGTGGTTGACCGGACTGTTCGTCAGCGTCTGAATGGCCCTGTCGGCCGGAGACTCTCCGCGGAAGATCCAGATGTCGCCGGTGCGGGTGACCTCGACCGCGGTGTCGAGGTCGATGGTGGAGCCGTGTCGTCGTGCGTCCGTGTGCCGTGGCGCGTCCATGGGCCCTAGCCTAGAAGGATGCGACCCCGTGGCAGGCAATGGTGGAAACTTCTCGGACTCGCCGGTGTAGTGGGTGTCGCCGCGACCGGGGTCGTCGCGGTGCGAGCGGATCGGCAACGCAAGGCGTACACGCCCGACGAGGTCCGGGCGCGTCTCCACGAGCGCTACACCCGCGCGTACGCGGTGCACGACGGCCAGAAGGAGATCGACCTGACCCCGCCCACCTGGCGGGGCCGGGTCACCGGTGCCCTGCGCCGCCTCCGCCGGCGGAGCACCGGGACCGATCAGCCCAGGGCCCGGCGGATTCCGTCCGCGAGCTGAGCGACCTGCTCGTCCGTCATCACGAACGCCGGCGAGATCTGCATGGCACCCTGACCGGCGGCGCGCCCCGAGATCCCGTGTTCGCGCAACGTGTTCACGAACGGGAGCGCTTCCGCCGGATCGGCCAGCTGCACCGCCGCGACCGCACCGAGACCGCTGCGCACTTCCTCGACCCGCGGGTGGTCGGCGAGGGGCGCGAGGTGCTCGTGCAGTGACGACTCGAGCCGCTTCGACTCCGCCAGCAGGTTCTCGCGCTCGATGATGTCGAGGTTGGCGAGAGCCGCCGCGGCCGCACCCGCATGCCCACCGTAGGTGTAGCCGTGCCGCCACCAGACCCCGCCGGCGTAGAACGGCTCGGCCACGCGCGGGGCGATGAACACCGCCCCCATCGGGACGTACCCGGAGGTGAGGCCCTTTGCCGTCGTCATCATGTCGGGCTGCAGGTCGAATCGCGTCGACGCGAACCACTCGCCGCCGATGCGGCCGAATCCCGTGACCACTTCGTCGACGACGAACAGGATGTCGTGCTCGCGGCAGATGTCGCGGACCTCCGCGAGGTAGCCTTCCGGCGGCAGGTAGACGCCGCCCGCACCGATGACGGGTTCGCAGAAGAACGCGGCGATCGTGTCGGCGCCGATCTTCTCGATCAGTTCGAGCAGGCTCTTCGCGTCGTTCCAGGCGACCGTGGCGGCGTCGGCCATCAACTCGCCGTAGCCCTCGCGGTTGGCGGGAATTCCCGCCAGGGCGGTGCCCGCCACGTGCATCCCGTGATAGGCCTTTTGGCGGCCGACCACGATCGTCTTGGACGGCTTGCCCATCTCGTGCCAGTAGCGGCGGGCGAGCTTGGCCGCCGTGTCCACCGAATCCGAACCACCGGACGTGAAGAAGATCTTGCTGCCCGGCACCGGCGCGATGGTCGCGAGACGATCGGCCAGGGTCGCGGTGGTCTCGGGAACGAAGTCGCCGAAGTTCGAGAAATGGGCCACGGTCCGCAACTGCTGCGCGACGGCGTCCGCGATCTCCGCACGGCCGTGCCCCACGTTGGTGAACCACAGACCGGCTGTCGCGTCGAGGTAACGGTTGCCGCGGTCGTCCCAGATGTAGGCGCCCTCGCCGCGGGACACCACGAAGGGCCCCTTCTGTTCCACCGCACCCATGTCCGCGAATCCGTGCCACAGTGCCGACGCCATGCTCATCCCTTCGTGAAACCCGCCCCGAGCCGACTATGCCATGTGGCCTGGGAATCCCCTCGCCCGACTCACGCGTCCCTCGCCTGGTCGGCTCGACCTCCTTGCCTCGATCGGAGTCGGACGGCGAGCTTCGGCAGGCACAATCTCTCCATGCCCGGAGTGAGATGTCGCGAGAACTGGAAGACCCCGTGCCCGCCGTCGAGCTCGACTGCGCCGAACTGACGTACGCATGTCCTTCGAAGTACTCGCGCTGATCTCCGCCGCAGCTTTGGCCGGCCCCTTGCTCGCGAGTCGCCGGACCTGGCATCTACCGGTCGTGCTCGGCGAGTTGCTTGCCGGAATCCTCCTCGGCACCACGGGTTTGCGCATCCTCGATCCCGGCGATCCCACATTCACCTTCCTCGCGGACATCGGCTTCGCACTCGTCATGTTCGTGGCGGGCACACATGTGCCGATCCGGGACGCACGCATCCGGCCTGCGCTGGCGAAAGGCGTGGTTCGGGCCGTTCTCGTCGGTGTCGGTGCCACTCTGGCAGGGTTCGGGATCGCTCAGGCATTCGGTACCGGCCACGCCGCTCTGTACGCGGTCCTCATCGCGTCGTCGTCCGCAGCGCTCGTCCTACCCCTGATCGACTCGCTCGGGCTCGAGGGCACACCGATCGTGCAGACCGTAGCCCAGGTCGCGGTTGCCGACATCGCGTGCATCGTCGCTCTGCCGCTTGTGATCGATCCGGCGCAGGCCCCACGCGCCGCAGCAGGCGCGATAGCCGTGACGGGGGCGACCGCCGTCTTCTACGCGGTCCTCCGTGCGAGTGACAGACGCGGCTGGCTTCACAGCCTGCATCAGGAGTCCAAGGAACGCGGCTTCGCACTGGAACTGCGGATCAATCTCGGGGTCCTGTGTCTCCTGGCCGCGTTGGCCGTCCACTCCCACGTGTCGATCATGCTCGCCGGTTTCGCCCTCGGACTGGTGATCGCGGCAGTAGGCGAGCCGCGACGCCTGGCCAAGCAGCTGTTCTCGATCACCGAAGGATTCTTCGGGCCGGTGTTCTTCGTCTGGCTCGGCGCATCATTGAATGTCCGGGACCTCGGGGCGGACCCCTCCTTGATACTGCTCGGCGTTGCGCTCGGCCTCGCTGCCGTTCTCGTCCACTGCCTGACACGGCTGGTCGGTGTGCCGCTGCCCCTCGGCGTATTGGCCGCCGCTCAACTCGGCGTGCCCGTGGCCGCGGCGGCGATCGGTGCGCAATCGCATCTCCTGGGCCCAGGCGAGCCTTCGGCACTGATCCTCGGCGCGCTGGTCACCATCGCTTCCACCACATTCGCCGGCGCGATGGCGGCACGTCGGGGGTTCGGCGCGCCCTGACAGGCGTCAGGGGCACACCCACACGCATCACTTTTCCGCCAGGGCGGTGGGGTGTGGCTCCGTGTCGATTCCCGGTATCCCGCGACCACGGATGGACGCGCCCGCCGTCTCGGCCACGAAGTACAGCGCGACGAGGCCGATCGCGCACGCGGCCATCATGTAGAACGCCGGCATCAGCGTGTTGCCGGTCCATTCGATGAGCAGTTCGTTGACCGCGGGGGCGGTGCCACCGAACAACGAGGTCGACACGTTGTACGCGATGGCGAAACCCGCGAACCGCACGTGCGTCGGGAACATGGCCGGGAACGTCGCCGAAATCGTGGACAACTGCAAGACGTACAGCAACCCGAGCACCGCGAACGCGAGGATCGCCCATCCGAAACCCTGACGCATCAGCAGGTACATCGGGACGGCGAGCACGATCAATCCCACGAGCGAGCCGTACCACAACGGTTTTCGGCCCACCCGGTCCGACAACCCGCCCGCGAACGGAATGACCGCCATCATCACGAGCTGCCCGACGATGAACAGGGACAGCGACGCGGTGGACGTCAGGCCGATCTGTGTCTCCAGATATGTCGGCATGTAACTGAGCAGGGTGTAATTGGTGACGTTCAACGCGATGACGAGGCCGCCGAGCAGCAGCAGCGGCTTCCAGTACTCGGTCACCAGATCCTTGAACTCGTGGGTCGGTGTCGACTCCACCTCGCCCTCCGCGTCCAGTTCCCGGAACACGGGTGTCTCCTCGAGCTTGGTCCGCAGGTAGAGGCCGATCAGACCCATCGGTCCGGCGATCAGGAACGGGATACGCCAGCCCCAGGTGGACATGAACGGATCGCTGGAGAACAACTCCACCGCCAGGACCACGATTGCACCCAGCGCGTACCCGCCGAGGGTGCCGAACTCGAGGAAACTTCCGCAGAAACCGCGCTTGCGGTCCGGCGAGTACTCGGCCATGAACGTTGCCGCGCCGCCGTATTCGCCGCCGGTCGAGAAACCCTGGATCATGCGCAGCAGCACCAGCAGCAGGGGCGCCCAGAAACCGATGACGTCGTATCCCGGCACGAGGCCCACGCAGAACGTCGCACCCGCCATGAGGATGATCGTCAGTGCCAGAACCTGGCGGCGTCCGAGCCGGTCACCCAGCGGACCCCACACGAGGCCGCCGAGCGGGCGCACGACGAACGACACCGCGAACACGAGCAGGGCGTACAGGGTCGCCGAACCGGTGTCGCCGGGGAAGAACGCGGCCGAGATGTACGACACGGTGAACGCGTAGACGCCGTAGTCGAACCATTCGGTGGCGTTACCCATCGCCGACGCCGCGATCGCGCGACGGAGAACACCTGGTGGGAGGGTTTCCTGCTCGGCTGACGAATTCGCAGATGCCATGTGATCCCGTCTCCTCGGGCCGGTTTCGCGTTCACTCATTGTGGCCCGAGTGGCACGTGTTGTCGCGCGTTTGCCGTTTACAGAGACGTCACGAAGGCGCGCCCGAGCCGTCCCCGTGACAGTGTGCGACCACCGTCGCGCGGGTATTCGCAACCCATGACCAGCCGAATCATCGCCATCGCCGTCGACTGCCGTGACGCGGAATCACTGTCACGATTCTGGTGCGACGCCCTGGGCTACCCGTCGACCCGCCGATGGAAGGACTCGTACGGGCTCGAGTACGTCGAATCGAATGCACCGGGGTCCCCGTCACTGGTGTTCCAGCCCGTCGACGACCCGAAGTCCGGGAAGAACCGCCTGCACCTCGACATCGCGCCGTCGTCCGGTACCCGCGACGAGGAGGTCCGGCGGCTCCTCTCGCTCGGCGCACGTCGGCTGAGCGACGACCCGAACGTTCCCTGGGTGGTCCTCGCAGACCCCGAGGGCAACGAATTCTGCGTGCTACCGGAACGTGGGGCCGACGACGGGACGACCACGTAGCCCTCGCCACCAGGCGGCGGGCCCGCCGTGGGCGACCCAGTGCCGTGCGTGGTCCACGTAATCCGTCGCCACCCGGACCCACTCGCTCCAGGCACTCGGCGTGGGAAGGGCCTCGACCGAACGGGTGAGGAGACGATCGATCGCGTCCGACACGAGCTCCGCGCGCTCCAACTGCACCATGTGCCCCGCACCGGGAACCTTCACCAGTTCCGCGTCGGGCAGATGCCCGGCGATCGCCTTCGAATACCGGAAGGGGGTCAGGAGGTCGCGGTCGCCGCACACCACCAGCGTCTCGATGGGTGCGAGCAATGGCACCGCCGCCGTCTCGTCGTGATTCTTGAACGACGGCAGGAAGTCGACGAGTGTCTTGAGGGACGTGTCGTTGATCATCTGCTCGGAGTGCCACATGATCGCCGGGCTGATGCTGCGGTCACCGAACGACGCCGACCTCAGGATCGGCGCGAGCACCCTCTTGCTCGCGCCGCGACCGCTCTGGACGACCCGGGGCAGGTGCCGGGCAGCGGTGCTGAATCCGGCAACCACCGGCGTGTTGAGGGTCCGCGCGAGCCCCACGTCACCCAGCTTCTCCGCAGCGGTGGCGATCAGACCCACCCCGACGACGCGGGAACCGATCAGATCGGGATGCTGTCCGACGTACGACAGGACCGCCATACCGCCCATCGAATGGCCGACCAGCACGATCGGCCCCTCCGGCACGAGCGCACGGATCACGGCGTCGACGTCCTGCGCGAGATGCGGAATGGTGCAGGTGGCGCGCCGCGGCACCCCGGAGTCGCCGTGCCCCCGCAGGTCGAAGAACACCATGCGAATCGTCGAACCCCACGCCTCCTCGAGCTGAACCCGCTGGAAGTGCCAGCCGGTCATCCGGTTGCAGAAGCCGTGGACGAACACCACCGTCAAGGGGGCGAACGCCGGACCCACCTCGCGCACCGCGAGCGGCACACCGTCGTCGGCGGCCACGACACTGCCGCGGTCGCGGCCGAGCAGGTCGAAGGTCTCGCCTGCGAACTCGTCGAACATAGTCTCCCAGCCGTTGCCGAAGTCACGGATGATCGCGCGGACGCCTGTCGTTGTGGAGGATAGCGCGGTCCGCGAATCGTCTGCGCGCACCTTCGCCGCTACCGATCCTCGTCGTACCGCCGGCGCGCACCGAGACGTCCCACCGCGTTCACGGCGAGCGCCATCAACGCCATCGCCGGCAAAAACACGACCGCTGTGACGGCGAGCTGGAGGTACCCCTGCTGCCGGGGGTCCAGGAACGGGTACGGGTACCAGTCGACGATCGGACCCCGTATCAGGGAATAGGCGCCGTACACGGCCGGGAAGACCAGCCAGCTGAGGCTCTGCGCCTCGGAGATCCGCACCCGGGACGGGGCCACCACCCAGTCGAGCAGCACGACGAGCGGCAGCAGACGGTGCAGGGCCGTGTTGATCCAGGCGTCCTGCAGCATGACGTCGATGTTCGCCAGCAGCACGGCGTACACGATTCCGGTGATGACCATGTACAGCGTGGTCGCGCCCCGGAACAGCTGCCAGCTCCGTGACTGCGGATCCCGGATTGCCCCGACGAGCAGGACGACGACGGCGAGGATGTTGCTCTCGATGGTGAAGTAGCTGAGGTAGTTGGCGAGTGAGAAGTCGTCGCTGCCGGCGCTACGGAGGGGAATCCACAGCAACGCGATCAGCCCGTAGACCGCGAAGACCGCCCGCAGAACCCGAACGATCCTCTGACCTCGCAGGTCCGTGACGACGGCAGCGTCCATCCGCCGATATTCGCACACGGGCAGGCGCGGCACAGGGCGATCCACCGGGTTGGCTAGGCTGGGGTCCAGCATGTCCACCACAGCACCCAGCCGGCGGGAACTGAAGAACAGCCTCGGCGAACTCACACTGCGCGACGAACACCGGCTCCGCCGGCGACTCGACCGTGCGCGCACACCCGAAGCACTCGCGTCCCTGTCCGACGAAATCGCCGCCGCACGCGGACGCATCACACGAAGACTCGACAGCGTCCCCGTCATCGACTACCCCGACACGCTGCCCGTCAGTCAGCGCCGCGACGACATCGCGAAGGCGATCTCCGAGAACCAGGTCGTCATCGTCGCCGGCGAGACGGGATCCGGCAAGACGACGCAGATCCCGAAGATCTGTCTCGAACTCGGCCGCGGCGTCCGCGGCCTCATCGGACACACCCAGCCCCGCCGTCTCGCGGCGCGGACCGTCGCCGAACGGATCGCGGAGGAACTCCGCGGCGAACTCGGTGAGACCGTCGGCTACACCGTGCGATTCACCGACCAGGTGTCGGACGGCACGCTGGTGAAACTGATGACCGACGGAATCCTGCTCGCCGAGATCCAACGCGATCGGATGCTGCGCCGGTACGACACGCTGATCATCGACGAGGCCCACGAACGCAGCCTCAACATCGACTTCATCCTCGGATACCTGCGACAGCTTCTCCCCCGCCGGCCCGATCTGAAAGTGATCATCACGTCGGCCACGATCGATCCGGAACGCTTCGCGCAGCACTTCGCCACCGACGGGGTGCCCGCGCCGATCGTCGAGGTGTCCGGGCGCACATTCCCCGTCGAGATGCGGTACCGCCCACTCACGGTGGAAGTGGGCGACCAGACCTTCGACCGCGACCCCGTCGACGCGGTGTGCGAGGCGGTCGAGGAGCTCTCCGGCGAGGGCGACGGCGACATCCTGGTCTTCCTCTCCGGCGAACGGGAGATCCGCGACACCGCCGACGCGCTCCGCGACCGCAGACTGCGCGGCACCGAGATCGTGCCCCTCTACGCCCGGCTGTCGGCGGCGGAACAGCACAAGGTGTTCACGCCCCACACCGGGCGGAGGGTCGTGCTGTCGACGAACGTCGCGGAAACCTCCCTCACCGTGCCCGGCATCCGGTACGTCGTGGACCCGGGAACCGCCCGCATCTCCCGCTACTCGGTGCGCACCAAGGTGCAGCGGCTGCCCATCGAACCGATCTCACAGGCATCCGCCCGCCAGCGTTCCGGGCGTTGCGGCCGTGTGGCCGAAGGCATCTGCATCCGCCTCTACTCGGAAGAGGACTTCGAGGCGCGGCCCGCGTTCACCGAACCGGAGATCCTGCGCACCAACCTCGCGTCCGTCATCCTGCAGATGACGGCGCTCGGCCTCGGCGACATCGCCGCGTTCCCGTTCGTCCAGCCGCCCGACCCGCGGGCCGTCCGCGACGGCATCGGCCTGCTCGAGGAACTCGGGGCCATCGAACGGAAAGCCCAGGACGAGCAGCCCGTCCTCACCGCGGTCGGACGCGAACTCGCGCAGATCCCCGTCGATCCGCGCATGGCCCGGATGCTCGTCGAGGCACACCGGAACGGCTGCCTGTCCGAGGTGCTGGTCATCGTCTCCGCCCTCTCGATCCAGGACGTGCGGGAACGTCCCGCCGAATTCCAGCAGGCAGCCGACGAGAAGCACGCCCGGTTCACCGTGGAGAACTCCGACTTCCTCGCGTTCCTCGAACTGTGGAAGTACCTGCGCGAGCAGCGGAACGAGTTGTCGTCCAACCAGTTCCGGAAGATGTGCCGAAACGAGTTCCTGCACTGGCTGCGCATCCGCGAATGGCAGGACCTGCACGGTCAGCTCCGGCAGATCACCCGTGGGCTGGGCTGGGACACTACCGACACCCCGGCCGGTGAGGCGGCGATCCACCAGTCCCTGCTCGCGGGGCTGCTGTCGCACATCGGACTCCGCGAGGGTGACAAACGAGACTTCCTCGGGGCCCGCGGAAGCCGATTCACGGTCTTCCCCGGCTCGAGCCTGTTCAAGAAGCCCCCGCGATGGGTCATGGCCGCCGAGCTGGTCGAGACGTCCCGGCTGTGGGCGCGGATGTCGGCCAGAATCGAACCCGAGTGGGCCGAGAAGCTGGCGCCGCACCTCGTCAAACGCACCTACTCCGAACCGCACTGGTCGTCGAAGCGTGGCGCCGCCATGGCCTACGAACGCGTCACGTTGTACGGCATCCCGCTCGTCGCCCGGCGTGCCGTCACCTACAGCACCATCGACCCCGAAACGTCCCGGGACCTGTTCATCCGCCACGCCCTGGTGCAGGGCGAATGGCAGACGCAGCACAAGTTCTTCCACGCCAACCGCGCACTCCTCGAAGACGTCGAAGAACTCGAACATCGCGCCCGCAGGCGCGACATCCTCGTGGACGACGACACCCTCTACGACTTCTACGACCAGCGCGTCGGCCCGGAAGCGGTCTCGGCCCGACATTTCGACTCCTGGTGGAAGGTCGCCCGCCGCAAGAATCCCGACCTGCTCACGTTCACCCAGGCGACGGTCGTCAACGCCGAATCGGCCGCAGTACTCGGCGGCGAATACCCCGACGCCTGGCGTCAGGGCGACATGCAGTTCCCCCTCACCTACCAGTTCGAGCCCGGGAACGAGGACGACGGCGTCACCGCCCGCATCCCGATCGCGCTGCTGGCGGGCCTGCGCCCGGTCGGCTTCGACTGGCTGGTCCCCGGCATGCGCGTCGAACTGGTCACCGCCCTGATCAAGACGCTCCCGAAGACCCTTCGCCGACAGGTGGTTCCGGCCCCGGACTTCGCGGCCGCCGCGCTGGCCGCCGTGAAGCCCCGCTCCGAACCGCTCACCACAGCGATGGCACGCGAACTGTCGCGGCTCGGGGCCTGTCGCATCGATCCCAAGGACTTCGACGTCACCGCGCTCCCCGACCATCTGCGCATGACGTTCGCGGCCGTGGACGAGAAGGGTGCCGTCCTCGGCCGGGACAAGGACCTCGTGTCGCTGCGCAAGTCGCTCGCTCCCCGCGTCCAGGTGGAAGTGGCGAAAGCGGCCTCGAACTCGGAGCGGCCGCCCGCACTCACGTGGACCCCCGCCACCCTCGGTTCGCTCGAGGCCACCGTGACGCGCGAACTCGGCGGCCAGAAGGTCACCGGCTACCCCGCCCTGGTCCCGGAGGGTGACGGTGTCGCCGTCCGCGTGCTCAGCACCGCCGCGGCGCAGCGAGCCGCCATGCGCGCCGGAACGCGCCGGCTGCTGCTCGCCGCTGTTCCCACCCAGGCGAAGACGGTCACGTCCGGCCTGAGCAACGCACAGAGACTGGCGCTCGGGCAGAACCCCGACGGCGGCCTCGACGCCCTGATCGACGACTGCCGCAACGCCGCCGCGAACCAACTGATCGCCGCACACGGCACGCCGGTGCGCACACCGCAGGAATTCGACGCCCTCGTGGCGACGGCGCGCGCGGAGATGGCACGGAACGTGGCGGTGCTCCTGCGACTGGTGTCACCGGTGCTCGAAGCGGACCATCGGCTCGCCGTCGTGCTGGAACGCGCCACCGGTGAGGCCGCCGACGACGTGCGGGAACAACGGCAGTCGCTGCTGTTTCCCGGATTCGTCGCCGACATCGGTGCCACTCGCCTCCGCGAACTGCCCCGCTACCTCGCCGCCGCGGCGGCACGTCTCGAAGCCCTTCCCGGGAGCGCACCGCGCGACCAGAAGGGGATGGACGTCCTCGACCGGGTGTACGCCGGATACGAACGCATGCTCGCGGGCCTGCCGGAAGAACGACAGCACTCACCCGAAGTCGATGCGATTCACTGGATGATCGAGGAGTTGCGCGTCAGCCTGTTCGCTCAAACACTCGGGACACCCATCCCGGTCTCGGAGAAGCGCGTGCTCAGTGCCATGGAGAAGGTGCGCTGACGTGCAGGGCCATGGAGAAGGTGCGCTGACGCGCAGGGCCATGGAAAAGGTGCGCTGACGCGCAGGGTCAGGCGTCGTCCCGGGATTCGCGGTGTTCGCGTAGCTCTTTGATCTCGCGGGCGAAGTCCTCGGCGGAGCTGAAAGACCGGTACACGGACGCGAAGCGCAGGTACGCCACCTCGTCGAGATCACGAAGCGGACCGAGAATGGCGAGGCCGACCTCGTTGCTCGGGATCTCCGCAGAGCCCGACGCCCGGACCGCGTCTTCGACCTGCTGGGCAAGAAGATTCAGTGCATCGTTGTCTACCTGCCGGCCCTGGCAGGCGCGGCGCACACCCCGCACCACCTTCTCCCGACTGAACGGTTCGGTGACACCACTGCGCTTGACCACCGACAGCACAGCGGTCTCGACGGTGGTGAATCGGCGACCACACTCGGGGCACGAACGGCGGCGACGGATAGCCTGTCCTTCGTCGGCTTCTCGCGAATCGACCACACGTGAATCGGGGTGCCGGCAGAACGGGCAGTGCATGGCGATTCCTTCGTCGTAGCCGTCGTGGCCGCAACTGTTCGCCTCCCCCGATGGCGAACCGACGAAAACGGATTCACGCAGCGGATGCACGATCTCGACGCGACCACACGAAGTGGTGGGACTGACAGCATCCGAGACTACTCGGCCGCCCGATGGGACAGACATGCAGAGCCATCCCGTCACCGGGTTGAGGACGACGGGACGATCAGACTCTGGCCCGGGTGGAGCGCCGAATTGGACATGGCGTTCAGCTCCATGATCCGCTCGACCACCTGTGCCACCGGCAATTCCGGGGAGATCCGCGCCGCGAGCGCTGCCAGGCTCTCCCCCTGCTGCACCTGCACGACCTCCGTGGCCGCCGAGTTGCTCACACCGTCGGTGGTGGCCAGCTGAGCCACCCCGACGAGCCCGCACAACACACCCGCCGTGATCACGACACTCGCGAGCACCATCCGCCAGCCGACGTCGTTCGCCCCGCGCGCGTGATCGGCGCGGGAGACACCGGTGTGGGTGGGCCGGTACGCGACGGCGCCGGACGAGGGACGCCGCAGCTCGCCGTCGGTGCGCCGGCGGCGCGGCTCGGTCCGGTACGACCGTGCGGCCGCGGAACGGACGACACCCCGTTCGAGTGCCTGCCGGTTCAGCACTGCCTGCCGATGGAGAACTGCGTTGCTCATCGGTACCTCCGCTGCTCGTATCCGTTGTCAGATCCGTTGTCGTATCCGCTACCGACCCGGTCGGCGTCCGATCGCTCCGGGCGTTCGATCACGCGTTCGAAAGAACACATGTTCGATTTCTACCACGACCCTCCGACAATGTCTCTACTTCTCGCGACACGTGTCGAACAGATGTTTGAAACTCCGAGGAAAGCGGGATAGATTCGTGTCACGCGGCACAGCAGTCACATGCGACCCATACCGAGAAGATCCACATACAGACGGAGGCACCTCGCCATGAAGGACGACAGCTCGACCGACGGTTCGACTCCACGTGTGAGCGGTGGCTCCGCCGCCGGGTTGACCGACCGGCAGCGCCGTGTCCTCGAGGTGATTCGCACGTCGGTGAACGAGCGCGGATATCCGCCGAGCATCCGCGAAATCGGCGACGCCGTGGGGCTCACCTCCACCTCGTCCGTCGCTCATCAGCTGCGCACGCTGGAGCGGAAGGGCTTCCTCCGCCGGGATCCCAATCGTCCGCGCGCCGTGGACGTGCGCGGCCTCGACGAGGTGGCGGCGGGAGCCGCGGCGAACGCGAGCGCCGCAGTCGGGTTGGCCGCGGTCAAGTCCGGCGCCGACGGCGCACCCCTGCCGGAACCCACGTTCGTCCCGGTCCTCGGCCGGATCGCGGCCGGTGGCCCGATCCTCGCCGAGGAAGCAGTGGAGGACGTCTTCCCGCTTCCCCGCGAATTGGTGGGCCAGGGTTCGCTGTTCCTACTCAAGGTCGTCGGCGAATCGATGATCGATGCCGCGATCTGCGACGGCGACTGGGTGGTGGTCCGTCAGCAGAACGTGGCGGAGAACGGAGACATCGTGGCAGCGATGATCGACGGCGAAGCCACCGTCAAGACGTTCAAGCGCACCGAGAACGAGGTGTGGCTGATGCCGCACAATCCGCTGTTCGATCCGATCCCCGGCAACGACGCGGTCATTCTGGGCAAGGTCGTCACGGTCATGCGCAAGATCTAGTCCCGGCACAAGGAGGGCCCCACGGCAATTGCCGTGGGGCCCTCCTCGCATCCACCCCGGATACGCAGGTCGTGCCTCGTCAGAGATTGAGACCGCGACCGATGATTTCCTTCATGATCTCGGTGGTACCGCCGTATATGGTCTGGACACGAGAATCCATGTACGCCTTGGCGATCGGATACTCCTTCATGTATCCGTAGCCGCCGTGCAGCTGCAGGCACCGGTCGATCAGCCGGACCTGCGCCTCCGTGGTCCACCACTTGGCCATCGCCGCTTCCTGCACCGACAGCTTCTCGTCGTTGAGCAGTTCGATGAACTTGTCGACGAGGACTCGGACGGCCGTTGCCTCGGTGGCGAGTTCGGCGAGCACGAAGCGGGTGTTCTGGAAGCTGCCGATCGACTTGCCGAAAGCCTTCCGGTCGCGGCAGTACTGGATCGTCATGTCCAGTGCCGATTCCATTGCGGCCGCGGCCACCACGGCGATCGACAGCCGCTCCTGGGGAAGGTTCTTCATCAGGTAGAGGAAGCCCATCCCCTCCTCGCCGAGGAGGTTGGCGGCGGGAACGCGGACATCGGTGAAGCTGAGTTCCGCGGTGTCCTGTGCCTTCATACCGATCTTGTCGAGGTTGCGGCCGCGTTCGAAGCCCGGCATGTCCCGTTCGACGACCAGGAGACTGAATCCCTGTGCCCCCTTGTCGGGATCGGTACACGCGACGACGATCACGAGGTCTGCGTTGATGCCGTTGGTGATGAAGGTCTTGGAACCGTTGAGGACCCAGTCGTCGCCGTCGCGCACGGCGCGGGTCTTGATGCCCTGCAGGTCGCTGCCCGTGCCCGGTTCGGTCATCGCGATGGCCGTGATCAGTTCACCCGACGCGAAGCCGGGCAGCCAGCGCTGCTTCTGCTCCTCGTTGCTCAGTTCGAGCAGGTACGGCGCGACGACGTCGTTGTGCAGGGTGAAGCCGATGCCGCTGTAGCCGCCGCGGGTGGTCTCCTCGGTGACGATCGCGTTGTACCGGAAGTCGCGCACGCCGCCGCCACCGAATTCCTCCGGCACGGCCATGCCGAGGAAGCCCTGCTTGCCGGCCTCGACCCACAGGCTGCGGTCGACGATGTTCTGCTCTTCCCACTTGGTGTGGTTCGGCTCGGCGTGCTGTGCGAGAAACTTGCGGTACGACTCCCGGAACAATTCGTGCTCCGGTTCGAACAGGGTGCGCTCCACGCCGACTCCTCGTATCAACTATCTGGGTCCGTCTCGTTCGACGGTAGAGGCGAGGAACTACGTGGTGAATGACCCAGGTGATCGGGATTCGTGACCCATCCGGTCACGGTGTCAGGGCTTGCGGAACCGCGCGAGCGAGCGCATCACCGGGTAGGCGACGAGGATGCCGACCGAACCCCACGCGATGCCACCGAGTTCCACGGATCCGATCGTCAGCGTCAGGTCGCCGATGCCGGCGACGAGCGCCGCGGCGACCACGGTGAGGTTCACGGGGTCGGTGAAATCCACTTCGGCGTCCATCCAGATGCGCACACCGAGGACACCGATCAGTCCGTACAGCACGAGGGTGGCGCCGCCGATGACACCGTTCGGCACGGTGAACACGAGGGCGCCGAACTTCGGTGAGAACGCGAGGACCACGGCGGTGGCGGCCGCGACCCAGTAGGCGGCGGTGGAGTAGACCCGTGTCGCGGCCATGACTCCGATGTTCTCGGCGTACGTGGTGGTTCCGGAGCCGCCGCCGAATCCGGCGAGGGTGGTGGCCAGGCCGTCCGCGACGAGGGCGTCGCCGGCGACGTCGTCGAGCGAACGACCCGTCATGGCCGACACCGCCTTGACGTGGCCGACGTTCTCGGCGATCAGGACGATGACCACCGGCAGGGTCAGCGCGATCACGGACCATTCGAACGTCGGTCCCCGCAGTTCGGGCACACCGAACCACGCCGCCTCCCGCAGCGCTGTGACCCGCTCGTCGGCGAGCCCGCCGATCACGGCGGCGAACACCCAGCCGACGACGACACCGACGAGGATGCCGAGACGGCCCAGCAGTCCCGGACCGAGCACTGTCACGAGCAGGATCGCCAGCAGGGTCACCCCGGCGATCAGCGGTTGCGATTCGAACGAATCCACCGCGGTGGGTGCGAGATTGAGCCCGATCAGGGCGACCACGGCGCCGGTGACGACGGGCGGCATGACGGCGTCGATGACCCGCGATCCGGCCAGCTTCACCGCGATGCCCACCACGAGCAGCAACAGACCCGCGGCGGCGACACCGCCGAGTTGCGCGGCGGGACCCGAACTCTGCGACGCCGTCAGCGGCGCGATGAACGCGAACGACGACCCGAGATAGCTGGGGATGCGGCCGCGGGTGATGAGCAGGAACAGGGCCGTCCCGACACCCGAGAACAGCAGTGTCGTGGTGACCGGAAACCCGGTGATGGTCGGCACCAGGAGGGTGGCGCCGAACATCGCGATGACGTGCTGCATCCCGATTCCGACCGTGCGCGGCCAGGTGAGACGCTCGCCGGGAGCGACCACCTCACCCTCACCGATCCGCCTGCCGTCGCCGTGCAGCGTCCACCCGAACACCCGCGCGGGGGTGGACGGGCCGGCAGAGCCGCCGGCCGGACCGTCGGGGGCGTCGGTTTGTCTTTTCGTCACAGTTCGCCAATAGTAGGCACGATCTGGGAGTTTCGCGCCTTCGGGACCGGATCCCGCGGCAAACCGGGACTACGCGCCGAGCACCCGTACCGCCGCGGCCCGCGCCTCCGCGGGATCACTCGTGGCGAGCACGTCCCCGGCGGCACGACGGCAGTCGTCCAGCGAGACCGATCCCACCTGTGCCCCGACACCGGACACGGCGGCACCGGCGCAGGACAGCGACGTGACCCCGAGTCCGATCAGCACGCACGCAAGCAGCGGGTCGGCGGCCGCCTCGCCGCACACGCCGACCGGTTTGCCCGCCGCGATGCCGGCCTCGGCCGTGCGGGCGACGAGCGCGAGGACCGCCGGTTGCCAGGGGTCGGTGAGCGATGCCAGGTCGGAGGACATCCGGTCGGCGGCCATCGTGTACTGCGCGAGGTCGTTCGTGCCGATGGACAAGAAGTCTACGTGGCGCAGGAGGCGGTCGGCCAGAAGCGCGGCGGCCGGTACCTCGACCATCACGCCGGGCACGAGTCCGCGAGCGCGGACCTCCGCCGCGAAGGATTCGGCCTCGGCGGGAGTCGAGATCATCGGCGCCATCACCCACGGCTGCGACTGCGTCTGCTTCGCCGCGGCGGCGACGGCGTCGAGTTGCCTGCTGAGGATTCCCGGGTTCTGTTCGGCGATCCGGATTCCGCGGACCCCGAGCGCCGGGTTCGCCTCTTCGGCGTGGTTGGCGAAGCGCAGCGGCTTGTCCGAACCCGCGTCGAGCGTCCGGATCACCACCTTCCGGCCGGCGAACGCGTCGAGCACCTCACCGTAGATCTCGGCCTGCTCGTCGACGCCGGGCTCGGAATCGCGGTCCAGGAAGCACAACTCGGTGCGGAACAGTCCGACGCCCTCGGCGGCGGTCGTGGCGGCCGACCGCGCACCGGCCCCGTCCTGAACGTTGGCCAGAATCGACACGGGATGTCCGTCGCTCGTGCGGCCGGGTCCTTCCCACGACTGGATGCGGATCCGTTCGGCGCGGCCGTGTTCCACGGCGGCGCGGGCCTCGACGGGATCCGGTTCGACCACGAGTTCGCCCGCCGACCCGTCGAGGAGGACGGGGGTGCCCGCGACGACGGATTCGAGATCACGCACCGCGACGACACACGGAATGCCCAGCTGCCGCGAGATGATCGCGGTGTGGCTCGTCGGGCCGCCGAGGACGGTCACGAGTCCGACGATCAGCTCGGGATCGAGACCGGCGGTGTCGGCGGGCGCGAGGTCCTGGGCACACAGGATCGACGGTGTCGTGGGCACGGGGATGCCGGGTTCGGGCAGACCGAGGAGTTCGGACACGACCCGGTCCCGGATGTCGCGCAGGTCGGTCACCCGTTCGGCCATCAGCCCGCCCATCTTGGTGAACAGGGTGGCGAACTGCTCGGTGGCCTCGGCCGCCGCTTCCTCGGCCGGGGTTCCACCGGCGATCAGCTTCTGCGCGGCACCGAGCCAGCCGCGGTCGGCAGCCATCGCCGCGTTCGCCTGCAGCACCTCTGCCGCGGCGCCGGAGACGCTCGCCGCGCGGTCGCGGAGACGCTGTGACACGACGGCGGCCGCTTCCTCGAAGCGGACCTTCTCCGCCTCGCGCGACGCCTCGTCGATCCGGGCCGATCCGGGTGCGACCTCCGGCCGCGGAGCCGGCCAGATCACCGGCGCGTAGGCAATGCCGGGTACCACCGGCGTACCTCGCACGATTTCACGGTCTTCGGTCATCGGGTCCTCCTGGCCGGCTCGTTCTGTCTTCACACAGTCGGAAATGCGAATCGACTATGTGACGGAGATTACTCTCAACTCTTGACATGTCAACACACTCGGGCGTAAAACAACATGACACAACATTTCGTGTGATGCAGACCATAACGGATCACGTCACCGAACAGTTCATCGACGAGAACAGGAACGGGGTCACGGTGTATCCGGAAGAACGCCAGCAAGCGGTCACCACGCTGATCTCGCAACGGGGACGCATGTCGGTCGCGGACCTCTCCGACACGTTCGGCGTCACCACCGAGACCGTGCGCCGTGACCTCGCTCTTCTCGAGCGTCTCGGCCACGTCCGCCGCGTGCACGGCGGCGCGGTGCCCGCGGGATCCCTCACCGTCACCGAGCCCGGCATGACGGAGCGCGATCACACCCGCGCCGAGCAGAAGGACCGGATCGCCAAGCGCGCCGCCGCCTACCTGCCGCCGTCCGGGGGCAGCGTGCTGTTCGACGCGGGAACCACGACGGGGCGCATCATCCCGGAACTCCCGTCCGATTTGGACCTCACCGTGATCACCAACTCCGTGCCGATCGCAGCCCGGCTCGCGGGGCTCAATTCGGTGACGCTCCACATGCTGGGCGGCCGGGTGCGCGGCATCACGCAGGCCGCCGTCGGAGAGGAGGCGCTGCGCATCCTCGACGTCCTCCGCGTCGACGTCGCGTTCATCGGCACCAACGCGCTCAGCGTCGGCCACGGCTTGTCCACACCGGACAGCGAGGAGGCCGCGGTCAAGCGCGCGATGGTCCGGTGCGCCAACCACGTCGTCGTGGTCGCCGACTCGTCGAAGGTCGGCCGGGAGCACCTCGTGAGCTTCGCCCCCATCCACAGCGTCGACATCCTCGTCACCGACGCCGACATCAGTTCCGCAGACCGAGCCCACTTCCACGACCAGGGAATCGAGGTGGTGATCGCATGATCGTCACGCTGACCGCCAATCCGAGCATCGACCGCACCGTCAACCTGGCGGGGCGCCTCGAACGAGGAACCGTTCTGCGCGCAGCCGCCACCCACAGCGACCCCGGAGGCAAGGGCGTCAACGTCGCCCGCGCGCTCACGTCGGCCGGCGTCGCCGCTGTCGCGGTACTCCCGGGCAACGAGGGTGATCCCCTGCTCACCGCCCTGTCCGAGCACGGGATCGCGCACGTGACCGTGGCGACGTCCGGTCCGGCGCGCACCAACATCACCATCACCGAACCCGACGGCACCACCACCAAGGTCAACGAACCCGGCGTCGTCATGTCGGCCGAGTCCCTCGCCGATCTGCAGTCGGAGATCATCGAACGCGGGTCCCGGGCAGAGTGGGTGGTGCTGTCCGGTTCCCTACCCCCGGGCATTCCCACCGACTGGTACGCCACCCTCGTCGAGGCACTCCGCTCGGCGTCGTGCCGGGTCGCCGTCGACACGTCGGACGCCCCGCTGCGCGCGCTCGCGGAACGGTTCCCCGCGGCCGCCCCCGACCTCGTGAAACCGAACAGCGAGGAACTCGCACAGCTCACCGGCGCCGACGGGCAGTTGCTCGAGGAGTCCGCGCTGCGCGGGGACCCGACGGCCACCGCCCATGCCGGCAGGCAACTCGTGGATCGCGGGGTCGAAGCCGTCCTCGCCACGCTCGGCGCCGCGGGTGCGGTTCTCGTGACGGAGGCCGGAGCCTGGTGGGCCACGCCACCACCGATCGTTGCCCGCAGCACCGTCGGCGCCGGCGATTCGTCGCTGGCGGGCTACCTGGCAGCCCAGATGTCCGGCGCGACGCCCGCGGACTGCCTCCGATCCGCCGTCGCCTACGGCAGCGCGGCGGCCGCCCTTCCCGGCACCACCCTGCCGACTCCCGAACACGTCGACATCGACGCCGTCACTGTCACCGCCCTCAGCTCCCCCGCCCCCGATCCGGCCTGAACCAGAAGGAAACACCATGTCTCACTCGACACCCGACCGCGATTCGGGGCCGCAGATCATCAGCGAAGATCTGATCTCCCTGGACACCGACCTCGGAGCCTCCAAGGAGGACGTGATCTCCGCGCTCTCCCGGCGTCTGGCCGACGCCGGTCGCGCCACCGAGGCTGACGCTCTCCGCGACGCCGCACTGGCGCGTGAATCACAATCGGCCACGGGACTTCCTGGTGGGATCGCGATCCCCCACTGCCGTTCCGAAGCCGTCGTAGCGGCGTCCCTCGGATTCGCCCGGCTCGCCCCGAAGGTCGACTTCGGCGCCCCCGACGGACCCGCAGATCTCGTGTTCCTCATCGCCGCGCCCGAGGGTGCGGGCGCGGAGCACATGAAGCTGCTCTCCTCGCTCGCGCGGGCGCTGGTGCGCCCCGCCTTCGTCGGGTCACTCCGTGATGCGAAGACCCCCGCCGAGATCGTCACCCTGGTGAACGACGTCCTGGCACCCGCACCCGCCGCCACTCCCGCTGCCGCGGCTCCCGCAGCAGCAGCACCTGCGGCCGCAGCACCCGCAGCACCCACAGCGGCCCCGGCTCCGACGCCCGAACCGGTCGCCCCGGAGAAGGAACCCGAGCCCGAAGAGGGACCGAAGCACATCGTCGCCGTCACGGCCTGCCCGACCGGCATCGCCCACACGTACATGGCCGCCGACTCCCTCGTCGCCGCCGGCGAACGCGCAGGCGTCGTCGTCCACGTGGAGACCCAGGGTTCGAGCGGAAGCACACCGCTGGCACCGGGAGTGATCGCGGGCGCGTCCGCCGTCATCTTCGCCACCGATGTCGGGGTGAAGGGCAAGGAACGCTTCGCAGGCAAGCCGGTGGTGGCGTCGGGCGTCAAACGCGCCATCAACGAGCCCGACACCATGATCACCGAGGCACTGCGCGCGGGCATGAACCCGTCCGCGGCCACCGTGGACGCGGGTAGCGCCGGCAGCGCGGGGGACGAGCCGGCCGGATCGATCGGCTGGGGCACCCACCTGCGCCAGGTGCTGCTCACCGGTGTCAGCTACATGATCCCGTTCGTCGCCGCCGGCGGTCTGCTGATCGCCCTCGGCTTCCTGCTCGGCGGGTACGAGATCTCCGGTCCCGCGGAGGACATCGTCCTCAGCAACTCCCTCGGCCAACTCCCCGAGGGTGGCCTGGCGACGTACCTGGGCGCGGTGCTGTTCCAACTGGGATCGCTGGCGTTCAGCTTCCTCGTACCCGCTCTGGCCGGTTACATCGCCTTCGCCATCGCCGACCGGCCCGGTCTGGCGCCGGGCTTCACCGCGGGCGCCGTGGCGGTCTTCGTCGGAGCCGGATTCATCGGAGGCCTCGTCGGTGGTCTGATCGCCGGCGTGGTCGCGCTGTGGATCAGCCGGATCCCGGTTCCCCAGTGGTTGCGCGGCCTGATGCCGGTGGTGATCATCCCGCTGTTCGCGACGCTGATCGTCGGCGCACTCATGTTCCTGGTCCTGGGCCGTCCGCTCGCCGAGATCACGTCGGGCCTCACGAACTGGCTCAACGGCCTGTCCGGCAGCTCCGTCATCGTCCTCGGCATCATCCTCGGCCTGATGATGTGCTTCGACCTCGGTGGCCCGGTGAACAAGGCCGCCTACGCGTTCGCGGTGGCCGGCCTCAACGTCAACGATCAGGCCTCGCTGCGGATCATGGCCGCCGTGATGGCTGCGGGCATGGTCCCGCCGCTGGCGATGGCTCTCGCGTCGACCGTCCTGCGTCCCAGCCTGTTCAGCGAGGCGGAACGCGAGAACGGCAAGGCGGCCTGGCTTCTCGGCTCGGCGTTCATCTCCGAAGGTGCCATTCCGTTCGCTGCCGCCGACCCGCTGCGCGTCATTCCCTCGATGATGGCCGGCGGCGCCGTCACCGGCGCCCTGATCATGGCGTTCAACGTCACCCTCAGCGCACCGCACGGCGGAATCTTCGTCTTCTTCGCCATCGGCAACCTGCTGTGGTTCCTGGTGGCGCTGGCCGCCGGTGTCGTCGTCGCCGCACTGTGCGTCGTCGGCGCCAAGGAATTCATCAAGCCCGGCGCGTCCGACGCCGAACTCGACCCCGACGTTGCGACAGTCGCAGCGTAAGAGAAACAGATCGACCCGCTCGTCCCGCACCACCCCCACCGACAGAGGAGAGAGTCCATGCCCAGCACCACAGTCGCCGTCGGTTCGTCCATCGGCCTGCACGCCCGTCCCGCCGCCGTCATCGCCGAAGCGGTTGCCGCCGCCGGTGTGCCCGTCACGCTGGCCGTGGCGGACAGCGAACCCGTGGACGCCGGTTCCGCACTGCTCATCATGACGCTCGGCGCCACCAAAGGCACCGACGTCACAGTCACCAGCGACGACGCCGACGCCGTCGAGAAGGTGGCCCAGCTGGTGGCGGCCGACCTCGACGCCTGACCGCTATCCGGCCGTCAGTTGGTGAGACCCAGCTGACGGCCGGTCCAGTCCATCTCCCGCTCGAGCGCCGCACCCCAGGTTGCGCCCTCGTGGCCACCGGGGAGCTCGTAGTACCGCACGTTCAGACCGGCCGCCTGCGCGGCAGCGAACATCCGCTGCTGCTGCGGGCGGTATTCGTCGTCCGCCGCCCCGGCGACGAACACCCCGGTCAGCTCCGGGAACTGCCGCGTCCTCAGCACGTCGACCGGATTGACCGCCGCGAACGCACGCTCGTCGCCGGCGAACGTCGCCGCAACCGTCCCCGCGTGATCGCCCAGCGAGGGCTCGTCCTGACCGAGGAAGTCGAGAAACGTCGGGTAGATCGCCGGATAGTTCACGGCCAGCTGGATCGAACAGGTTCCCCCGTACGAGAATCCGCCGATCGCCCACTGCGCAGGATCGCGCGACACCTGCAAGGACTTCTCGATCCACGCGGGCACGTCGCGGGCCACATAGGTGGCAGCGTTGCCCAGCGCCGAATCCAGGCACAGCGGATTCGCGTCCTGCGAACCCAGTGCGTCGACCACCACGACGACCGGCGCGAGGCCGTCGTGGCGCGCGGCATACGCGTCCACCGTGGACCCCAGTCGTCCGCTTCTGAACCAGTCCTGGGGACGCCCCGGCTGTCCCGCGATCATCACCATGACGGGGAGCACGGCGCGGGGCGACGTCAGGTACGCCGGCGGCAGATACAGCACGGCCGGCCGGGCCGGGAATCCGGATTCGGTGCCGGGGATCTCGACTTCCGTCACCGCACCGGAGCCCGGTGTGCGCACCGGACGTGTCCACACCGAGTCCATCGGGATCCCGGATTGCACAGCGCTTTCGAATCCGGGGACGTCAGCGAACGACACCGGCTCGACGACCGTCGGCGGGCGGTGCCCGGCCAGCGACCCGACGGTCGGGAAGACGCCGACCTCCGCATTGACCTGCCCGACCGCCGCGGCCGCGACCATGGCACCTGCCGTCCCGATCACCACTGCGCGCCGGATGCCGGGCCGCCGGAGCAGGAGGGCCCCTGCGAGTACGAGGACGCCGACGGCGAGCCAGATCCACGCGTATCCCGCCGGCGGTATCTGATTGGGAAGCGGCCGGTACGTCGCCCACACGGCACCCCCGATCACCGCGGTCACGGGCACCGCGACCGCCGCGGCGCGGAGGATCGGCGGCCGGGCGGAACGCGACGCCGCGAGCATCACGACGGTGCCCGCCACCACGGCGACGGTCGATGCGGTCTGGGCGCGACCGTGCTCGAGCGACAGGTGGGCGATACGCGACAACAACTCGTGGGCCTGCACCCCGCCAGTATTCACACCGTGCCGGCCACCGAAAGAATCAGGCTCGCAACATTTCTCGCAAAACAGACCTATCGGGCACGGCGGCGGACCAGGAAGCCGGCGCCGACCAAGAGCACGACCGCGCCGCCGGCGATGCCGATCCCCCACAACGTTCCCGACGAATGCGCCGACACCTCGTCCGCGACTGTCTGCGTGCGGGCCTGCTGCTGCACCCTCGATACCGCCCCGGGCACCGCCTGAATCGGCGGAACCGGACCCTCCCGCGCCTCGGAGGCGATCAGCAGGTCGCCGTTCTCGGTGAACGCGATCGACTCCCCCTGAGGCTGCTGCGGCACGTGTGCGCGCACCACCGGCCCCGCGGCGAACGCGGCGGCGAGGTCGCCGTCCGGCGCCGAGAACAGGAACACGTCGGAGTAGCTGCGGACGGCGGCCACGGTTCCGTCGGCCGACACGGCGCCGCCGGTGAACATCGTCGAATGCAGGGCCGGGGCCGTGGTGCCGCTCCCGGTGGTGGCGTCGTCGGCGCCGTTCGTCTCGGCGACGTCCAGCGTCCCCACCTTCTCGAGCGGGGTCGGGCCGGGGCTCGCGAGGTCACCCACCACGGCGCCCCCCGCAGGCCGGTACACGTTGCCCGCCCCGAACACTTCCTTCGTGACGATCAGCGGGGTGCCGTCGTGCTGGACGAGAACGGTCTCGGCGTCGTGCGGGCCGTCCGGATACGTCAGCCGATGCAGTTCGCCAACGCCGGTGTCGCGGTCCATCGCGATCAGTGCCACCGTGTCGCGTCGGCGTCCGTTGTCCCCGGTATCGGCGAGCCACAGCCGGCCGTCGGGGCCGGATGCCATGTCCTCGACGTCGTACGGATCGACCGGCAGCGGAAGCCACCGCTGCACGGCGCAGTTCCCGTCCAGCACCGCGACCGCGCGATCGGACCCGCTGTCACCGACCGCGTAGAGCAGTCCCCCCGCCGACACGAGCCCCGACAGCTCTTCCAGCGAGGCCTCGTCCGGAGTGCCGACCACCGAATCGTCGGGAGTGCAGAGCGGACCGAATTCCGACGCGTCGACGGCGGTCTGATCGCGGAAGAACGGCTCGGCGGAGCCGGCGCCCGCCGCCGCGAGCGGTGTGCACGCAGCGAGCACTGCGACCGCGACACGGGCCGACCACCGTGAGCGGTCAGGCACTGCCGCTGTACTGAACCAGTGCCGACGCCAGCGCTTCGGGCACCCGCGCATGGACGCGCGTGCCATCCTCTTCGTGGGACGAGTCGAGGATCTGACCGTCTGAGTGGATCCGGGCCATCAGATCTCCCCTGTTGTACGGGAGGAGAACGCTGACCTCGATCTCCGGGCGGACCAGGACATCGCTGAGATGCGCGCGCAACTCGGCGATGCCTTCCCCGGTCCGGGCCGAGACGAACGCCGCACCGGGCAGCAGGCCGCGCAACTGGGTCAGCGTGACCGGGTCGGCCGCGTCGATCTTGTTCACCACGATGAGTTCCGGCGGCGCTGCGGCGTCGTTCTCCCGGATCACCTCGGTGATCACCTCGTGGACGGCCCTGATCTGATCCGTGGGCAGCGGATCGGAACCGTCGACGACGTGGAGCAGCAGATCCGCGTCCGTGACTTCCTCGAGCGTCGACCGGAACGCCTCGATCAGCTGCGTCGGCAGGTGCCGGACGAACCCGACGGTGTCGGTGAGGACGTACTCGCGGCCGTCGTCCAGCGCCGCCCGCCGGGTGGTGGGATCGAGGGTGGCGAACAGCGCGTTCTGCACCAGCACCCCGGACCCGGTCAGCGCGTTGAGCAGGCTCGACTTGCCGGCGTTGGTGTATCCGACGATCGCGATGGACGGGGTCTCGCTCCGCAGACGCCTGGTGCGTTTGGTGTCGCGGGCGGCCTTCATTCCCTTGATCTCACGCCGCAGCTTCGCCATCCGCTCACGGATTCGCCGGCGGTCCGTCTCGATCTTGGTCTCACCGGGACCACGCAGACCCACGCCGCCGTTGCTGCCGGCGCGACCACCCGCCTGCCGAGACATCGACTCACCCCAGCCACGCAGTCGCGGCAACATGTATTCCATCTGGGCCAGCGCAACCTGCGCCTTGCCCTCCCTGGACGTCGCATGCTGAGCGAAGATGTCGAGGATGAGGGCCGTCCGGTCGATGACCTTGACCTTGACGACCTTCTCCAGCGCGGTCAGCTGCGCGGGAGTGAGTTCACCGTCGCAGATGACGGTGTCGGCGCCGGTCGAGAGGACAACCTCACGGAGTTCCTCGGCCTTGCCGGAACCGATGTAGGTGGCCGCGTCCGGTTTGTCCCGCCGCTGGACGAGGCCCTCGAGGACCTCGGACCCGGCGGTCTCGGCCAGAGCCGCGAGCTCGGCCATGCTGGATTCGGCCTGCGCCGCGGTTCCCTGCGTCCAGACACCGACGAGCACCACGCGTTCGAGGCGCAGCTGTCGGTATTCGACCTCGGTGACGTCTGTGAGCTCGGTGGAGAGCCCGGCAACTCGGCGCAGCGCACTGCGGTCCTCGAGTTGCATCTCGCCGACCGAAGGGCGCCCGTCGTCGTAGGCGAACTCAGTGGAGTCGGAGATCGGCGATTCTTCTGTGCGATGTGTTTTCGTCATACACCCTCATGATCCCACGGAATGTCGAGGGTGCGCACGTGCATTTCGCGCAGGGCGATCAGGCGAGGCCGTTCCACCAGCCGTCGTCGAGGTTCCCGGACGCCACCAGGACGGACGGTCCGCGCAACGTCGCCCGGCCGTCGGACACCGCCACGGTGACCTGACCACCGGGAATACGGACATTCACCTCACCGGAGTCGGCCCCGTCGAAGCGCAGCGCAGCGGTAGCCGCGGCCACCGTGCCGGTGCCGCACGACCGTGTTTCGCCGACCCCGCGCTCGTGTACCCGCATGTCCACGGCACCGGAATCGATGCGGGTGAGGATCTCCACGTTCACGCCGTGCGGGAAGAAGCCGGGATCGAACCCGGGTGCGGCCGTCAGGTCGAGGGCCGACAGCGACGCCGCCGTGAGGTGCGCATCGACGCACGCCAGGTGCGGGTTGCCGACGTCGATGCCGATCCCGTTGAACACCTTGCCGTCGATGGTCGCGGCACTGGTTCCCAGATCCCGCACCACACCCATGTCGACGGTGACCTCGCCGAAGGCGCCGTCTGCCGAGTGCACGATCACCGGCTTGCCACCGGCCCGGCTGCCGACCACGAACTCGTCGCGCGTCTCGAGCCCCGCCGCGCGGAGGTAGTGGGCGAAGACGCGGACGCCATTGCCGCACATCTCCGCGATCGAGCCGTCGGCGTTGCGGTAGTCCATAAACCAGTCGTCCTCGGACGTGCCGTCGGGGAGTTCGGCGAGCACACCGGCGGCAGCCAGCGCACCGGCCTTCGCGACGCGCAGGATTCCGTCGGCGCCGAGCCCGCGCCTGCGATCGCACAGCGCCGACACCCGCGGGGCCGACAGGTCGATGCGGACGTCGGGATCCGGGAGGACCACGAAGTCGTTCTCGGTGCCGTGCCCCTTGCTGAAATCCATGCGCACCACTCTAACCAACGGTCGAGCAGGTGCTGTTCATCTACGCTGCCGGGCGATTTCGTAGAGGGCGACGGCACCGGCGGAGGGGGCGCCGAGGGAACTCGCGGCGCCCCCGATCGGGATGTTGACCACCGTGTCGCAGGCGTCGCGCCACGCGCGGCTCATCCCGCGGGTCTCGTTGCCGATGACGAGCACGGTGCCGCCGCCGAAGTCGTGGGCGTCGATGGTGACGGAGCCGGTCTCGTCGGTGCCGACGATGTGCAGGTCGGTTCCGGACGCCCGCCGGGCGTCGCGGAAGGCGAGGATCTCGTCGACGGACGAGACCGTGACGACGGGCAGCGCGAAGAGGGATCCGGTGGACGCGCGGACACTCCGGGGGTCGAACGGATCTGCGCCGTGGCCGACGACGACGACCGCGTCGGCGCCGAACGCGTTGGCGGAACGGACGAGGGTGCCCAGATTTCCGGGTGAGGCGGGCCGGTCGAACACGACGATCAGGGGGACGGACTGCAGTCGCAGGTCCTTCAGTCGCGGGGTTCGTGTCTTCGCGACGGCGATCAGTTCCGGCGCGGTGGTGGTCTTCTCACCCAGTTCGGCCATCAGTTCGGCACTGACACCGATCTGTTCGACGGACCGGGTCTCGAGCAGTTCCCGCGCCCAGTCGGACAGTGGCGGGCCGTCGATGCGGTGCAGCAGCGATTCGATCGGCCAGTCGTGTTCCAGCGCCAGGTTGAGGGGACGGACGCCCTGGATCAGGAAGCGTCCCGCCTTCGTTCGCTTGGCGCGGTTGGTGAGGTACGACTGCCACTGCTGAAAGCGGGCGTTGCGGGTGGTCACCAGCAGGGACGGGGCCGGACGGTTGCGTCCGGACGGTGCGCGGCTCATCGTTCTCCCAGTGTTCGGGTCTCGCCGAGGGTGCGGATCGTGGTGTCCGCGAGGTCCGGGTCGCTTCCGTCGACCCAATGGATACGGGTGTCGCGGCGGAACCACGACCGTTGCCTGCGCACGTAGCGCCGGGTACCGATGAACGTGCGCTCCTGCGCCTCGTCGAGGTCGTATTCGCCGTCGAGCCAGGCGAGGACCTGTGCGTAGCCGATGGCCCGGGGTGCGGTGACGCCTTCGCGCAGTCCGACGTCGATCAGCCCGCGCACCTCGTCGACCAGTCCCCGTTCGAACATCAGCCGGGTGCGGAGCCGGATCCGGTCGTCGAGTTCGGCGGTGTCCCGGTCGACACCGACGATGCGTGTGCCCCAGCGCGGTTCGCCGATCCGCGGGGCCGACGCCGCGAACGGCTTCCCGGTGATCTCCACGACTTCTAGAGCCCGGACCAGGCGCCTGCCGTCGGTGGGGAGGATCGACGCGGCGGCGTCCGGGTCCACCCGGCCGAGTTCGGCGTGAACGGCCGCGACGCCCTTCTCGGCGAGGACGGCTTCCCACCGCGCCCGCACGGACGCATCGGTGGCGGGGAAGCTCCACTCGTCGAGCAGCGACTGCACGTACATCATCGATCCGCCGACGATGACCGGCACTGCGCCGCGTGCGGCGATCGCCTCGACGTCGCGGACCGCCGCCTGCTGATAGTTCGCGACGGTGGCCGTCTCCGTCACGTCGAGCACGTCGAGTTGGTGGTGCGGGATTCCGCGGCGCTCGGCCGGGGCGAGTTTGGCGGTGCCGATGTCCATGCCCCGGTACAGCTGCATCGCGTCGATGTTGACGATCTCGCCGCCGACACGTTCGGCCAGGTCCAGTGCGAGATCCGACTTTCCGGTTGCGGTCGGTCCGACGACGGCGATCGGCACGGGTGACGTCACGGACGCCACTCCCCCACGTGGTAACCGACTCCGTAGGGTGCCGCGCTGTACAGCGTCCGGCAGGAAGCAGGCGGCGAGTCGAACACGCCGGCGAGAACCTGCCACGGGACGCGCCCGCCGATGCCGAGGGAATCGCACTCCGCGGGTTCGAGGGCCAGCAGCGCGTCGCGGTCGCCGGTGTCGAGCGCCGCGTCGATCCTGGCCTGCACGCCCTCCGCACGCGGGTCGAACGCGCCCGGCGCCTTCGCCGTGAGAGTGTTCGCGCCGTCCGCGACGATCACCAGCCCCCGCGGCTCCGGATCCCGGTCGAGAAGGGTGCGCAGTTCCGCGCCGTACTCGGCGCACTGGTCCGGCGACAGGTCGGCGGAAAGGATCCGCGCATCGACGACGGCGTCCGGCGCGCACGTCCCCCGGATCCACCCGGCCGTCAGCGCCGCGAGCGGCAGATCCGGGTCGGGATCGCCTGCCGGACCGGGCCGCAGCGCGACCCGCACGTCGACGCCGTAGCCGCGATAGGTGCCCTGGGCGTCGGAACGTACCTCCACCGCGGCGGGTGCCGCTCCGACCGCCACCCACTCGGTGGCGAGCGCGGACAACGCCTTCGCCGCCGTCTGGACCGCATCCCGCAACGGCGCCGTCTCCGCAGCGGCCGCCCCGGTCAGTTCGGGTACCAGTAGCGGCGGAGACGGTACGAGGATTGCGGCGGTGAACACACAGTCACGCTAGTCGACCGTCCGCGCGGACCCGACATCCGATTCGGGCGCGGCCGTCAATCGGTACCAACGCGGACCGTCCGACCTGATTCAATAGTCCACAGGGCCCGTACCGGGTTGAATGGAGCCAGCACCCGCCCCGGGTCGTATGGAGCCAGTATTGCGTTCAGGCAGCCGTGACGCGCGGCAGAGATGAGGAACCGATGACCGACAGCAGCGACGCGAAGCCCGCCGTGGAGCCTGCCGCTCAGCAGCACGACACACCGAAGCCCAGCGTCCCGAAGCCCGGTGCCGCCGCGAAACCGGGTGCACCCAAGCCCCACCCCACACCGACACACGCCCTCTCCGCCCCCGCCGTCGCCGCCCCCGCCCACAGTGACCCGAGCAAGTTCGGCCGCGTGGACGACGACGGCACCGCCTGGGTGAAGACCGCGGACGGTGAACGGCAGATCGGGTCGTGGCAGGCCGGAGACGCGGCGGAAGGTCTGGCGCACTTCGGTCGGCGCTTCGACGATCTGGCAACGGAAGTGGCACTCCTCGAGGCCCGGCTCAGTTCCGGTGCGGGCGACGCGAAGAAGACCAAAGCGGCCGCGCTCGCGCTCGCCGAATCCCTCCCGACCGCCGCGGTGATCGGTGACATCGATTCTCTCGCGGCGCGGCTCGACGTCATCATCGCCGGATCCGACGAGGCCGCGGCCCACGCCAAGCACGAGAAGGAACTGTCGCGCCAGGCGCACACCGAGCGCAAGGAAGCGCTGGCCGCGGAGGCGGAACAGATCGGTGCCGAATCCACGCAGTGGAAGGCCGCCGGCGACCGGCTGCGCGAGATCCTGGACGAGTGGAAGACGATCCGCGGTATCGACCGGAAGGTCGACGACGCCCTGTGGAAGCGGTACTCGAAGGCGCGGGAGGCATTCAACCGGCGTCGCGGCGCCCATTTCGCCGAACTCGACCGCGAGCGCGCCGCCGCCAAGACCAAGAAGGAAGAGCTCGTCGAACGGGCCGAGGCACTGTCCGACTCCACCGACTGGGGTCCCACGGCCGGGGCTTTCCGTGATCTCCTCGCCGAGTGGAAGGCCGCGGGCCGCGCACCGCGAGAAGCCGACGACAACCTGTGGAAGCGGTTCAAGGGCGCTCAGGACGTGTTCTTCGCCGCCCGGAACGCTGCATCCTCCGAACGCGACGCCGAGTTCGAGGAGAACGCGGTCGCCAAGGAAGAGTTGCTGAAGAACGCAGGCCACATCGATCCGGCCAAGGACATCGACGCGGCGAGGGCCGCGCTCCGCGACCTGCAGGAGAAGTGGGACGCCATCGGCAAGGTGCCCCGCGAGCGGATGCACGACCTCGAGGGCAAGCTGCGGGCAATCGAGAAGCGTGTCCGCGACGCCGCCGACGAGGAATGGCGCCGCACCGACCCGGAGGCCCTCGCCCGGGCCGCGCAGTTCCGGGAACGGGTCACGCAGTTCGAGGAGCAGGCCGCCAAGGCGACCGCCGCGGGCAAGACGAAGGACGCCGAGAGCGCCCTCGCGCAGGCCCAGCAGTGGCGCGAATGGGCCGAGGCGGCCGAGGGCGCCGTCAGCGGCCCGTAGGCACGATCAGCCGACGTTCCAGTCGCCGCGTCGCTCCGCTTCGGCGGCAGCGGCGCGGCGTTCTTCTTCCGCGGCCAACTGCAGGGCGGTCCGGCTCCAGACCACCTTCAACCAGTGGAACGTGAGCACGATGACGGTGAGCCAGCCGATGATCAGACCGATCCCCGGTCCGGCTGCCTCGACCCCGGGCGCCGGTGTCTGCCGCGACCAGATGGCGAGCATGCCGAACACGATGGACACCGCGGTTCCGGCGAGGGCCACCCAGGCGAGCGCCCAGCGGCGGGTGACGAGCGCCAGCATCGACACGACGACCCCGAACACCACCTCGAACCACACGAACAGCCGCGACGGCAGCGCGATCGTCTCCGCGCGGGCGTCGTCCCCGTACACCAGCACCTCCCAGCCGTTGGCGATGCCGGAGTGCGGCAACGTCAGCGAACCGAGGAGCACGACCACCGCGACCGCGACGACGAGCGCACGCGCGCCGGGATCGATCTCGCCGGCCACCTTCTTCTCGGCGGCGTCGAAATCCTTCAGGTAACTCTCGATCGGCTCGCTCTCGGCACCCGAACCGTTGTCGCCGGTCCGGTTTCCGTCGTGCCGCTTGTCGTCGAACGGGGTCGTCATGCGTTGCATCCCATCTGGGCGGGTAGTGGTGCGGGCGCACCGATCTGCGGCAGTCCGAGTCCCACGCCGATCGGCGGGGTCTTCGGGGTCACACCCTTCTCGAAGGAGTCGCCCGCGCGGGTGCGGCGGTGGGTCAGGACCGGGGTGTCGGCGACGAGGTGGTGCGGGGCGGCGGCACTGACGACGACGGTGACGACGTCGCCGGGTCGGACGTTCCCGTCGAGGTTCCCCTCGGGCCGGAAGTGGACGAGCCGGCCGTCGCGGGCGCGCCCGCTCATCCGGGCGGTCTCCGCGTTCTTGCGGCCCTCCCCGGCGGCGACGAGCAGTTCCATTTCGGCGCCGACGAGCTTCTGGTTCTCCTCGAGGGTGATCTGTTCCTGCAACGCGATGAGACGCTCATACCGTTCCTGGACGACGGCCTTGGGCAGCTGCTCGTCCATCTCCGCTGCCGGCGTGCCGGGACGCTTGGAGTACTGGAAGGTGTAGGCGCTGGTGAAACGTGCCTGCCGGACCACGTCGAGGGTGTCCTGGAAGTCTTCCTCGGTCTCACCCGGGAAGCCCACGATGATGTCGGTGGTGATCGCCGCGTGCGGCATCGCGGTGCGGACCTTGTCGATGATCCCCAGGAACCGCGACTTCCGGTAGGAGCGGCGCATCGCCTTCAGCACGCGGTCCGATCCGGACTGCAGCGGCATGTGCAGCTGGGGACACACGTTGGGGGTCTCGGCCATCGCCTCGATGACGTCGTCGGTGAATTCGGCCGGGTGCGGAGACGTGAAGCGCACCCGCTCCAGCCCGTCGATCTCTCCGCACGCGCGCAGCAGCGCGGCGAACGCGCCGCGGTCGCGGGGCTGATCGGGATCGGCGAAGGACACGCCGTAGGCGTTGACGTTCTGCCCGAGCAGGGTGACCTCGACGACGCCCTCGTTCACCAGGGCCTGTACCTCGGCCAGGATGTCGCCGGGGCGCCGGTCGACCTCCTTGCCGCGCAGCGCGGGCACGATGCAGAACGTGCAGGTGTTGTTGCATCCCACCGAGATGGACACCCAGCCCGCGTACGCCGACTCCCGCTTGGCGGGCAGCGTCGACGGGAACGCCTCCAGCGCGTCGAGGATCTCGACCTCTGCCCGCTGGTTGTGGCGGGCCCGGTCCAGCAATGCGGGGAGCGAACCGATGTTGTGGGTGCCGAACACGACGTCCACCCACGGCGCCTTCTTCACGACGACGTCGCGGTCCTTCTGCGCCAGGCACCCGCCGACCGCGATCTGCATGTCGGGGTTCTGTTCCTTCGCAGGCGCGAGGTGGCTCAGGTTGCCGTACAACTTGTTGTCGGCGTTCTCCCGCACCGCGCAGGTGTTGAAGACGACGAGGTCGGGAGCCTGCCCCGCGGCCGCCTTCGTGTAGCCGGCGTCCTCGAGGAGCCCCGACAGCCGCTCGGAGTCGTGCACGTTCATCTGGCAGCCGTACGTGCGCACCTCGTAGCTGCGGTGAGGGGTCTGGTCGATCGTGTCCACGTATGCCAGGGTACGGCCCGCGCCAAATCGCCTCGTCGCGGCCGGTGTGCGCCCGGACACACGCCCGAAGCCGGACAGTAAAGTTTCCGTGACATCCCGAGGATTCTCGGAGCAAATGGCAGGTGCTCCCGCTCCCAACACATAGGGTCATCGACTATGACGCAAGCCGACGACGCGACGCCGACACCCTCCACGGGCGCGGCCCCGTCCATGATCTCGATGAAATCGGTGAACAAACACTTCGGCGCCCTCCACGTCCTCCAGGAGATCGACCTCGAAGTCCCTCGCGGACAGGTCGTGATCGTCCTCGGACCGTCCGGCTCGGGTAAGTCGACGCTGTGCCGCACCATCAATCGCCTCGAGCCCATCGACTCCGGTGAGATCGCGGTGGACGGCAAGGTACTACCGGCCGAGGGCAAGGCCCTGGCGGCGCTGCGCGCCGACGTGGGCATGGTGTTCCAGTCGTTCAACCTGTTCGCCCACAAGACGATCCTCGAGAACGTGATGCTCGCACCGGTCAAGGTGCGCAAGAAGAGCAGCGCCGACGCGAAGGCGAAGGCCTACGAGCTTCTCGAGCGGGTCGGCATCGCCAATCAGGCGGACAAGTACCCGGCGCAGTTGTCGGGCGGTCAGCAGCAACGAGTCGCAATCGCACGCGCACTCGCCATGAACCCCAAGGTCATGCTGTTCGACGAGCCGACGTCCGCTCTCGACCCGGAAATGGTCAACGAGGTCCTGGACGTCATGACCTCGCTCGCCAAGGAAGGCATGACCATGCTCGTGGTGACCCACGAGATGGGCTTCGCCCGCAAGGTCGGCCACCGTGTTCTCTTCATGGCGGACGGCCAGATCGTCGAGGACGCCGAGCCCACCACGTTCTTCACCGCTCCCAAATCCGAGCGCGCGAAGGACTTTCTCGGCAAGATTCTCAGCCACTGATCCGAAGGAGCGCCGCTGCGGTGCTCTCTCGGTCGACCGTGCTCCACACGCAACACCCGTCATTTCAATTGGAGGAACTCGATGAGGATCAATCGCTCGATTCGCGTGGGAATCGGCGTCATGGCGCTCGCCGTCGTCGCATCTGCCTGTGGTGGAGGTGAAGAGAAGAGCGCATCCCAGAGCGCGTCGGAGGGCAAGCTCACGGTCGGAATCAAGTACGACCAGCCCGGCCTCGGATTGCGCAACCCCGACGGTTCCTTCAGCGGCTTCGACGTCGAGGTGGCCGAATACGTGGCCGGCAAGCTGGGTGTCGCGCCCGAGAACATCGAGTTCAAGGAGTCCCCGTCGGCTCAGCGCGAGACGTTGATCCAGAACGGTGAGGTCGACTACATCGTCGCCACCTACTCGATCACCGACGCCCGCAAGGAGAAGGTCGACTTCGCCGGGCCGTACTTCATCGCCGGACAATCGCTCCTGGTGAAGTCCGACAACACCGACATCACCGGCCCAGATTCGCTCAACGGCGGAAAGAAGCTGTGCTCCGTCACCGGGTCCACCCCGGCGCAGAAGGTCAAGGACACGTACGCGCAGGACGTGCAGCTGCAGGAATTCGACACGTACTCGGCGTGCGTCGAGGCACTGCGTAACGGTGCGGTGGACGCCGTCACCACCGACGACATCATCCTCGCCGGCTACGCGGCGCAGTACCCAGGCGAGCTGAAGGTGGTCGGCGCGCCGTTCACCGAAGAGCGCTACGGCATCGGCCTGGCCAAGGGCGACGACGAGACCCGCGCCAAGATCAACGACGCCATCGACGCGATGATCGCGGACGGCTCGTGGGAGCGCGCGTTCAACGAGACCGTCGGCGCGTCGGGTTACCCGATCCCCGCCCCGCCGACCGTCGATCGGTACTGAGCAACTCACTCATCCGGGTCGGACGACTTCCCATTCGTGGAGTCGTCCGGCCCGGTTCGACACCAACCACCGGTGACCTGGGGAGACGGTAAGTGGACCTACTGAGCAAATACAGCGATCAGCTGATCGACGCATTTTGGACGACGGTGCAACTCACCGCGTTCTCGGCTGTCGGTGCTCTGATACTCGGCACCATCCTCGCGGCGATGCGGGTGTCACCGATCCCGGTCGCGCGTGGCGTCGGCACGGCGTACGTGACGATCTTCCGTAACACTCCCCTGACGCTCATCATCATCTTCTGTTCCTTCGGGCTCTTCCAGACGATGGGCGTCAAGCTCGCCCCCGAGGAGTCGCCGACGTTCTTCGAGGAGAACAACTTCCGGCTCGCAGTGCTCGGCCTCAGCGTCTACACCGCGGCCTTCGTCTGCGAGTCGCTGCGGTCCGGTATCAACACGGTGCACGTCGGACAGGCGGAGGCGGGCCGGTCGCTCGGCCTCACGTTCTCCCAGAATCTGCGGTTGATCGTGCTGCCGCAGGCATTCCGCGCGGTCACCGCCCCACTCGGCAGTGTGCTGATCGCCTTGACCAAGAACACGACAATCGCCTCGGTGATCGGTGTGGCGGAGGCGTCGCTCCTGATGAAGGAAATGATCGAGAACGAGGCCGCCATCTTCGTCGTCGGTGGCATCTTCGCGCTCGGCTTCGTGATCCTGACCCTGCCGATGGGGCTTCTCTTCGGATACCTGAGCAAGCGATTCGAGGTTGCACGATGAGCAATTCCGCCACCGTCCTCTACGACGCACCGGGCCCGAAGGCGAAGAACATCTATCGCCTGATCTCGGTCGCGGTCGCTGTCGCGCTACTGGGAATCGGCTACCTCGTCTACGCCGCGCTCGACGACAAAGGTCAGCTGACGGCGGCGAAATGGGATCCGTTCCTCGAATCGACGTCGTGGACGACATATCTGATCCCGGGTATCCGCGGCACCCTCGTGGCGGCCGCAGTATCGATCCTGTTCGCGTTGATCCTCGGCGCGATCCTCGGCATCGGACGCTTGTCGAACCACCGGCCGGTGCGATGGGTCGCCGGCGGGATCGTCGAATTGTTCCGCGCCATCCCGGTGCTGATCCTGATGATCTTCTCGTACCAGCTGTTCGCCGAGTACGAGGTCTTCAAATCGAAATACCTTGCGCTCGCCGCAGTCATCGTGGGCCTCACGCTGTACAACGGCTCGGTGATCGCCGAAATCGTCAGGGCAGGCATCAATTCGCTCCCCAAGGGGCAAAGCGAGGCCGCCATGGCGCTCGGTATGCGCAAGGGCCAGGTCATGCGCACCATCCTGCTTCCGCAGGCCGTCACGGCGATGCTCCCCGCGATCATCTCGCAGATGGTGGTGGCCTTGAAGGACTCCGCGCTCGGTTACCTCATCGGCTACGTCGAAGTGGTGCGGTCCGGTCAGCAGCTCGGTGCGTTCTACGGCAACTACCTGCCCGCCCTGATCGTGGTGGCGATCATCATGATCGTCCTCAACTACACGCTCACCGTGGTGGCGACCAAGGTGGAGAAGCGACTCCGGGCCAGCCGCAAGGGCGGAGGCCCCAAGGGGGCCGTTCCCGAGCTTCCGGCGGTGTCGGTTCCGGGTATGGACATCACCGACAAGCGGTTGTGATGTGACAGTCGCTCCGAAATAGCACTGCGGTCGGACGGGAACCCTGTTCCGTCCGACCGCAGTGTCGTCGCCTCGCCAGTGTTGTTGTCGTCTCGTCGTGGTCAGGTCTCGTCGAACAGGCCATCGGTTTCCGCACCCGCGCGATCGAGTTGTTCCTTGACCACCTCGAACGCCATGCCCTGGGGGAATCCGCGGCGCGCGAGCATCGACACCAGGCGGCGGACCGCACGGTCCCGATCGTCCGCGGACACCGTCCGCAGTTTCTTCGCGACCAGTTCGGTGGCTCGCGCTCGTTCGTCTTCGCTGTCGATCTGAGCGAGCGCCTCGGTGGCGTCTTCCTGACCGATGCCCTTGCGGCGCAGTTCCAGTGCGAGCGCACGTTTCCCCTTGCCGGAGTACGTGTGCCGCGAATGCACCCATTGCTGGGCGAAGTCGGCGTCGTTGACGAGTCCGACCTCGGTGAGACGATCCAGCACACGCTCAGCGATCTCGGGCGAGTAGCCCTTTTTCGCCAGACGCTCGGCCAACTCCGCTCGACTCCGGGCACGGTCCGTCAAGAGACGCAGGCACAAATCCTTGGCCTGCGTCTCCGTTCCACCTTCGCCCGTCGGACGCACGGCGGCGCCTTAGAATTCGACCGGGGCGGCGTCATCCGTGGCAGCAGTGACGTCCGCGCCGATTCCGAGCTTTTCCTTGATCTTCTTCTCGATCTCGTCCCGGATGTCGGTGTTCTCCAACAGGAACTTGCGGGCGTTCTCCTTACCCTGTCCCAGCTGGTCGCCTTCGTAGGTGTACCAGGAGCCCGACTTGCGGATGAACCCGTGCTCGACACCCATGTCGATCAGCGAGCCTTCCTTGCTGATTCCCAGGCCGTAGAGAATGTCGAACTCGGCCTGCTTGAATGGCGGTGCGACCTTGTTCTTGACCACCTTGACGCGGGTACGGTTACCCACCGCGTCGGTGCCGTCCTTCAGGGTCTCGATCCGCCGCACGTCGAGGCGCACC
This sequence comes from Rhodococcus sp. LB1, assembly GCF_001583455.1. Lineage (NCBI taxonomy): Bacteria > Bacillati > Actinomycetota > Actinomycetes > Mycobacteriales > Nocardiaceae > Rhodococcus > Rhodococcus sp. LB1. The sequence goes on from NZ_LTCZ01000430.1 coordinate 102,603, forward strand.
GACGAGTAGAACTTCAATGCCTTACCACCGGTGGTGGTTTCGGGGGAACCGAACATGACGCCGATCTTCTCGCGCAGCTGGTTGATGAAGATCGCGGTGGTGCCGGAATTGCTGAGCGCACCGGTCATCTTACGGAGCGCCTGGCTCATCAGACGCGCCTGCAGACCCACGTGGCTGTCGCCCATCTCACCCTCGATCTCGGCGCGCGGGACCAGAGCGGCCACGGAGTCGACCACGAGGATGTCGAGGGCGCCGGAGCGGATCAGCATGTCTGCGATCTCCAGCGCCTGCTCACCGGTGTCGGGCTGTGACACCAGCAGCGCGTCGGTGTCGACGCCGAGCTTCTGGGCGTAGTCGGGGTCGAGCGCGTGCTCGGCGTCGATGAACGCGGCGATGCCGCCCGCCGCCTGGGCGTTGGCGACCGCGTGCAGGGCCACGGTGGTCTTACCCGAGGACTCCGGGCCGTAGATCTCGACGACACGGCCGCGGGGCAGCCCGCCGATGCCGAGGGCGACGTCCAGCGCGATGGAGCCGGTCGGGATGACGGCGATGGGCTGACGGACACCTTCGCCCAGGCGCATCACCGAGCCCTTGCCGAAGTTCTTGTCGATCTGCGCCAGCGCGAGGTCGAGCGCCTTGTCTCGATCGTGTGCCTGTGGTGCCATCGTCGTCCCCATTCCTCGAGTCTCATCAGTGATCTGCGGTCAGGTTAGATCCAGGTACCGACAAGAACCGTGACCACCGAACATCCCCAGCATAGGGGAACGTGTGTTCGATATGTGCGGTCGGTCCGTTCGACACGCCGGATTTCTACCGGCGCTGCGGCGGGACGTCGAACTCGACGCAGAGTTCACGCCACACCTCGCGGGGTTCGCGGCCGTCCTCGATGGCTTCGGCGGCGGTCTTGCCCCCGAGACTGAGCAGCACGTGGTCGACGAGCAGTGCGTCGCCGCGCATCTGCCCGAACTCTTCGCGGACGAGTTGGTGAAATTCGGTCAGTCGCACACATCCACGCTAGCCGAACCTCGTGCCGGGCTCTCACCGCAGCGCGTCGCGGCACACCTCCACCGGATCGGCGACATCCGCGATGCTCCGCGCGGCCCGCTGCGCGGCGTCCGCGTGGGCACCGTTGGAGAGCACCTGTTCGACCGCCGCGCGGAGGGCGTCCGCGCCGGGGGGACGCACCACCACGGCGCTCCCCTGCCGCGCGGCCCGGTTCGCGAGCTCCCACTGATCGCCGCCGCCGGGAACCACCACCGCCGGAACCCCTGCGAGCAGGGCCTTGGCCAGCATTCCGTGTCCGCCGCCGCAGACGACGGCCGAGGCCTCGCGCAGCATCGTGTCCTGACGGCCGAGACCTGCTCGCGCCCAGGGCGGAACCATGGCCGGCGAACCGTCGAGTATCGACGCGATCACACGAACGCCTGCCCCGTCGAGCCCCGCGAGCGTCGTCTCGAGCATGCCCTCGGCGCCGGTGAATGCAGTCGACGGAGCCACCATGACCAGAGGATCGGCGCCGTCCGGCGGTTCGAGCACCTCGTTCGTCGGTTCCCACAGCAGGGGCCCGACCACGTGCGCCTCGGCGGGCCAGTCCGGTCGCGGCACCTCGAGCGCGGGGAGCGTCGCGATCAGCCGCCGTACCGGCCCTGGGTCCTTCGCAGGCAGTCCGACGCCGACCCGGGCGTCGGAGCGTTGCCGCTCACCCTGCCGGATCGACCGCGCCGTCGCGGTACGCATGAGCGTGTCGCGGAGCCTGCCCCGAATTCCCACGCCCGGGGCCAAACCGCTTCCGATGGGCGGCAACCCCTTGGACGCGGCGTACAGCGGGTGCGGGGACAGCTCGATCCACGGGATCCCCAGCCGCTCCGCGGCCATACCCCCGCCGGCGGTGAGGATGTCCGAGACGACGAGGTCGGGTCCCATCGCGCGCAGGTCGGGGAGCAACTCGGTGGAAATGTGCGCGGCGCGGGCGTGAATGCGCGCGCCCGCATCGAGGTCGTCGTCCGTCGGGCGGGGCGCGAGGCCTTTCAGCAACTCGGCCGGCACACCGGCCGCCCGTGCGGGCTCGACCCACCGTGTGCCTGTGAACAGGACCGGATCGTCTCCGGCCTCGATGAAGGCGAGGCACAACGCAAGGGCAGGGAAGGCATGTCCGGGATCAGGCCCGGCGACCACGGCGACTCGCACGAACCACAGAGTGTCACACGGCCGGCGTCACCGTTTCTCGAACACGGCTTCGGCGGCGCCGAGGGACCGGGCACGGTCGGCGGGGACGAGTCCGATCCGGGTGCGCCGGTCGAGCAGGTCGTCGACGTCGAGTGCCCCCTCGTGGGTCACCGCGAACTCGAGCTCGGCGCGGCTCACGTCCACGCCCTCGGCGATCGGCGCCAGCAGTTCGGGGTCGGCGGCGGCGATCAGCGTCGCCTCCGTTCCGTAGCGGGCGAGCAGCGCCGGTGGGGCCGAGACCTTCCGCAGCGCTTCGGGTGTCGCGGCACCGACGAGCGGCAGGGCCCGAGTCCGGCACGGGCCCGCGTCGAGTCCTGCCACCTCGACCGCGGCGTCGACGGCGTCCTCCGCCATCTTGCGGTAGGTGGTGAGCTTGCCGCCGACCACACTGACGAGATCCGTGTCCGAGCGCAGGATGGCGTGATTGCGCGAGAGGTCCGCGGTGGATCCGTCCCCGGTGTCGAGCAGAGGGCGCAGCCCGGCGAAGGTCCCGAGGACGTCCGAGCGCTGCAACGGAACCTCGAGCGCGGTGTTGACCGTGTCGAGAAGGAAATCGATCTCCTGCTCCGACGCCACCGGGACGTCCGGAACGGGTCCCGGCGCCGCCTCGTCGGTCAAGCCGAGATACACGCGGCCGAGCTGTGCGGGCAGCGCGAAGACGAAGCGATTGGTCTCACCGGGGATCGGAACCGTGAGCGCCGCGGTCGGGTTCCCGAGCCGCTCGGCCGGGAGCACCAGATGTGTGCCGCGACTGGGCCGCAACGTGATCCCGGGATCGATCTCACCCGACCACACGCCCGCCGCGTTGACCACGGCGCGCGCCCTGATCGGCAGTTCCGAGCCGGTCAGCTCGTCGCGCAGGGTCGCGGACGTCCCGGTCACGTCGTACGCGCCCGTCCGGGTGAGCACCTTCGCACCGTGGAGCGCGGCGGTGCGTGCGAGGGACACCACGAGTCTGGCGTCGTCGATGAGCTGGCCGTCGTATGCCATCAGGCCGCCGCGCAGGCCTTCCCGCCGCACCGCGGGGGCGAGTTGGACCACCCGGTCGGCCCGGACCGTCCGTGATCGCGGCAGGACCGACGCCGGTGTGCGGGCACTTGCACGCAGCAGGTCACCGGCCAGGAAGCCCGTGCGGACGAGGGACTTGCCGAACAGCGTCGTCGAATCGAGGACGGGCACGAGCTGCGGGAGTGCCCGGACGAGATGGGGGGCGGTGCGGGTCATGAGGATTCCGCGTTCGACCGCGCTCTCGCGGGCGATGCCGACATTGCCCGATGCCAGGTACCGCAGCCCTCCGTGGGCGAGTTTCGAACTCCACCGGCTGGTCCCGAACGCGAGATCCCGCTTCTCCACGAGCACGACGTCGAGGCCGCGTGACGCCGCGTCGAGCGCGACACCGACGCCGGTCACTCCGCCGCCGATCACCAGGACGTCGACGAGTGCACCATCCGACAGCTGGTCGAGTTCGCGCGCCCTTCGCGCGGCATTCAGAGCCGACGAGCGGCTCACGGGCGGCGTGTTCGGGTGGTTCACCGGTCTCCTCGTTCTGTCGGGTGGTTGTCGGCGGCGTCCGGTGCCAGGTAGGCGCCGACCGCGTGCCGGAGTTGCTCCGTCAGGGCGTCGCCGGGAAGTTCCTCGGCCACCATCACGGCAGACTGGACCGCGGACTGAGCGATGAGCAGCACCATGGTGGCGATCTGACGGCTGTCCCCCGCGCGGATCGAGCCCTGGTCCTGACCCGTCGACACCGCGAACGCGACTTGGTCGATGATCGCCCGCTGGCTCGTACCCAGCCGCTCGAGGATGTAGGTGGTGAACAGTTCCTGATCCGAACGCAGGATCTTCACGAACAGCGGATGGTTGCGCACCTCGGTGGACACGTGGACCACGGCGTCGACCAGCTGGCGGTGGACCGATTCCTCGGCGGAGAATTCGGGCATCACGGCAGCGATCTCGCGGGTCATGAGATCGGCGACGACGGCCCTGGTGTCGGACCAGCGCCGGTAGACGGTCGGCCTGCTGACGCCGGCGCGCCGGGCGACCTCCGCCAGCGTGGTGCGGCGCAGTCCGAAATCGAGGATGCACGAGCGTGCGGCGTCGAGAATGGAGTCCTCGACGCTCGCTGCGGTGTCGTCACGCGACGTAGAATTACGAATAGACATTATGTGTAACACCGTAACGCATGAATCCCCCGCCGGCATCGAACTGGCACTCGAAACACATCACCAGGTCCACACGATGCCCCCACCCCCACCCCGACCTCGGGGATGCGAGCAGCGCAGTCGCGATCGGAGGGCGAGGTGACAGGAGAGGGTGCACGTCGGAGAAAAGCCGAGGGCAACCACAACTATTCGGATAATTCTGGCATTCCGTCCGGGTCGGATTCTCATGCGACAGATCGGAGCGCCGCCACGATCGTTCTCGCTCACGGCCTCAGCCGAAGAAGTAGAGCTCGAATCCCACCGCGCGTTCGGCGTCGAATCCCGGTTGCGGCCCGGTCACCATCTCGACCTGGGCCCTCGCCTGCTGCCCCACCGGGACGTCGCTGAGCGCTTCGAGGTAGCGGGCGTGCTCGGCCAGCGAGAGCACCGCCCGATCCACCGTGTGGGTGACATCCACCGCGTGGGTGGGAGTCATCGTGTTGACGGCGACCCAGCGGACACCGCGCCACGGCGGCAGCCCCGACTCCCCCAGCTCAGGAAAGATCCATTCGTTCGCAGCATCCGCGGTGGCGTCGAGAACGGAACGGCCGAGTGCGCGGTGGTCCGCGCTGTTCAACTGGCCGGGCCCCCACGTGTCCGCGAAGTTCGCTGTCACCACGAGATCCGGGCGATGACGCCGGATCGCCGTCGCGAGGTCGCGGCGGAGCGCGAGACTCTCCACGAGAGTGCCGTCGGGGTACCCGAGGAACTCGACGTCGGTCACTCCCACCACGGCTGCGGAACGCCGCTCCTCCGCCTCCCGCAGCGGGCCCGACTCCGTGGGGTGCAGTCCCGCGATCCCCGCCTCCCCGCTGGTGGCGAGCACGTAGCGGATGTCCTTGCCCTGCTCGGTCCAGCGCGCTACGGCCGCCGCTGCGCCGTATTCGATGTCGTCGGGGTGCGCGACGACGACGAGCCCACGATGCCAGTCCTCGGGTACCGGTTCCATGGGTAGAGCATGCCTGTCAGCTCCGCGTGATGTCCGATTTCTCGCCGGATCCGGACATCGCCTTGATCAACAGGTACACGCCGAACACCACGGCGCTGACCACGAGAATCCAGAACAGACCCTTGACGAGGGCACCGACGACCGCCAATGCGATCCAGATCGCCGCGACCGCCAGAACAATCTTCCAGAACATGATTTCCTCCACTCACGTCTCCCCGATCGATTTCTGCGCCCGACATCTGGTCGACCCCACTTATCGGGTACGCACACCAGCGTGGCACGGCGGAGCGGGTAAATCACCAGGTCAGCGTAAAGATCAGGGAAAGATCAGGGTTCTCCCCCACACGACTTCCCGGAAGTCACCGGACCGGTCGATCGACGACATCAGCGGTAGCGGCGAACGATGTCGTCGATCTCGCCGAGAGCCGCCGCGAGGCCGGCCAGTTTTTCCGTCGCCGACACCAGTTCGGCACGTTCGTACGCCAGTTCGCCGACGGCACTCGTGGTCCCGGGAACGGCGACCTCGGCGGCAGCAGCCACCAGTTCTTCGAACTGGTCGACGCCGTCGTCGAGTTGCGCGGCGGCGGAGGTGATCGCCCGGTGGAGCGGTGCGGCCGCGGCCCGGCTGCCCTGGGCGGCGTCCTCCATGGACGTGATGTCGAGGGCGATCGCCTGCAGGGCGGCTGCCGCGGAGCGGGCCGTGGAGTGGGTGTCCTCGATGTCCTCGCCGCTGATTGTCCCGGACCGGGACAGCACGCCGAGGATGCCGTGCAGTGCGCGCTCACTGTGCACGAGTCGTTCCATCGGCTCGCGGGCCGCCGAGGACAGCGCCGGAAGGACCCGGCGGGCAGGCAGGCCCGGTGGCAACGTCACGGCGTCGAGCTTGCGGTATCGGCTGACGGCCAGCACGGCGGGAACCGCGAACACGACGGCGCCGCCGCCGGCCATCAGCATCGACCACTCCGGCGCGGCCATCAGAGCGAGACCGGCGGCACCGGTGGCCGAGGACCCGGACACGATGCCGTAGCGCTTCGCGCGACGCCGGGCCCGCCTCTTCTTCCGCAGCAGACGTTCCCGGGGGTCGCGCCACTTCTGCGCCGCGTCCGCGACGGACTCGCCGGCCTCACGCAGCGCGCCCTGGATCCCGGCGAGCCCGGACACGACAGTGGCCGACCGGACTGCGCGTCCAGGTCGGCCACGTCGGGTAAAACTCATGCGAATTCTGTTCTGCTACTACGCAGTGCCGGCCTGGCCCGCTGCCGGCGGCTGCTTGTCGAGGTTCGGGTTCGCTGCCGGGGTCGCCGGCGCGTTGGCGGCACCGCCGGACGGCAGGGCGTCGCCCTTCATCGAGGCCCGGATCTGCTCGAGCCTGCTGTGTCCGGCCATCTGGATGCTCGCCTGCTGCACCTCCATCATGCGACCCGACACCGAGTTCTGTGCCAGCTCGGCGGAACCGAGGGCGTCGGCGTAGCGGCGCTCGATCTTGTCGCGCACGGCGTCGAGACTGGGCGTGTTGCCGGGAGCCGAGAGGGTGCTGTCCATGGAGCGCAGCGACTCGCTGACCCGTTCCTGCATCTTGGCCTGCTCGAGCTGGCTGAGCAGTTTGGTGCGCTCCGCGACCTTGGCCTGCAGAGCCATCGCGTTCTGCTCCACGGCCTTCTTCGCCTGTGCGGCCGCCTGCAGCGACTGGTCGTGCAGTGCCTTGAGGTCCTCGACGCCCTGCTCGGCGGTGACGAGCTGCGCGGCGAACGCCTCGGCGGCGTTGGTGTACTGGATGGCCTTCTCGGTGTCGCCCGCGGCCTGGGCCTGGTCGGCCAGGTTGACAGCCTGACGGGCGTTGGCGTTGAGCTTCTCCACCTCGTCGAGCTGCCGGCTGAGCTTCATCTCGAGTTGGCGCTGGTTGCCGATGACAGACGCGGCCTGCTGCGACAGGGCCTGGTGCTGGCGCTGCGCATCCTCGATCGCCTGCTGAATCTGAACCTTGGGGTCAGCCTTCTCATCGATCTTGGAATTGAAGAGCGCCATCAGGTACTTCCATCCCTTGACGAAAGGATTAGCCATGGGTTTGATCCTGCCTCCATCTGTTGCGCCGCGCGATGCGCGACCCGATACGCGACCGTCACGCACCGGAACAAGGGCTGCGCCCCGACTGCCTGTCTGACCCGCCGACAACGAGACCGGCGGTTAACTGAAATCTATCGGTTCGGCACGGGTGTTGCTACGCGGCAGCCAGCGCCTGCGCGGGTGCAGGGATGACCACCCGGGTGTCGCGGGCGATGGTCGTCGAACCCGGTCGTGCGCTCGCGGCGGGAGCCTCGGCGGGCGCGGATTCGACGGCGCGCCGCTCGGTGTCCGCACGCTTGGCCGAAGAATTGTCGGACAGCGATTCGCTGACGTCGACGAGCACATCGGAGAGCGGGACCTCCAAGGCGTCGCAGATCGCCGCCAGGAGCTCACTCGAGGCTTCCTTGCGCCCTCGTTCGACCTCGGACAAGTACCCGAGGCTCACACGAGCACTGTTGGAGACCTCACGCAGGGTCCGGCTCTGCGAAACGCGCGTACGCCGAAGACTGTCACCGATTGCCTCACGCAATAGCAGCGCCATCTCGCTCCTCCTTCATCCGTCACCTGTCTCGCCTATCTCAACGCGCGAACAGGACCGATTGGTTCCCGACCTTAGCCTGCGGATGTTTCCTGCACACGATCGAGGAGTCCCGACACGGCGGCGGAAACCGCAGATTTACGGATCTGCCACCGGTCACCGGTCAATCCGAGCTCGCGGACGGCCGTTCCGGATGCCGCGGAAATACTCAGGAACACGGTGCCGACCGGATGTCCGTCCTGCATGTCGGGGCCGGCGACACCGGTCAGTCCGACGCCCCAGTCGGCGCCGCAGCGGGTGCGGGCCCCGTCCGCGAGTGCGCGTGCCGTGGATGCCGCCACCGGCCCGTCCGCGGCCAGCCGGGTGGGATCGACCCCGGCGAGGGTCGCCTTCAGGTCGGTGGCGTAGACGACGAGCCCGCCGCGGAGCACGTTGCTGGCGCCGGGCACTCCGGCGATCGTCGCGGTGAGCAGTCCCGCGGTGAGCGATTCCGCGGTGGCCACCGTCTCGCCGCGGGCGGTGAGCACGGCGACCAGGTCACCGGCCCGCGTGCCGTCGACCAGCGGGTCGGTCACGCCCCGGTGCTCGCGTTCGCCTCGACCTTGTGCACGCCGGCTCGCAGGCGGACCGCCTGCACGACGTAGTCCAGCCCGGTCACCACCGTCAGCAGCACGGCGGCGCCCATCAGAACCCAACCGGCGACCTCGAACCCGTCGGGCAGCGGCAGCAGGTAGTAGCCGATCGCGATCGTCTGGACGAGAGTCTTGAGCTTGCCGCCCCGGCCCGCGGGAATGACGGCGTGTCGCAGGACCGCGAATCGGAGCAGCGTGATGCCCAGTTCCCGGACCGCGATCACCGCCGTGACCCACCAGGGCAGGTCTCCGAGAATCGACAGCCCCACGAGGGCCGCTCCGATCAGCGCCTTGTCCGCGATGGGATCGGCGAGTTTGCCGAAATCGGTGACGAGGCCGTACTTGCGGGCGAGTTGCCCGTCGATCCGGTCGGTGATGGCTGCGACGGCGAACACACCGGTCGCGATCAGGCGCCACGTCGTCGAGTGTCCGTCTCCGACGAACAGCACGACCAGGAAGACCGGGACCAGGAGGATCCGGAGAATCGTCAGGATGTTCGCGATGTTCAGAAGCGGTACGGCCGTCTCACTCGCAGGCCCCACCGACGGGTCCGGGGCCGCCGGTTGGTCGGCGGCCGTCCAATCCTCGCGCTGCGTGCTCATCGGAGCACCGCAGCGTCGAACTGCACCCCGGGACGCAGCGGGGAGTGGGGAGGAATCGTAGGTCGTACCGGCACGTGCCTAAGAATATCGGTACGGCCGTTGGCTAATGTTCACGACATGACTTCTCGGACGCCGGACACCGCCGACAATCAGCTGATCGTGCGGCGAGCACGAACCTCCGACGTTCCCGAGATCAAGCGCCTGATCGACATCTACTCCGGCAAGATCCTGCTCGAGAAGAACCTCGTGACCCTGTACGAATCCGTCCAGGAGTTCTGGGTGGCCGAACGCGCCGGCAATGTGATCGGTTGTGGCGCAATGCACGTGCTGTGGGCCGATCTCGGCGAGGTACGCACGATCGCGGTCGATCCGTCGGCAAAGGGCCAGGGTGCGGGACACCACGTGGTGGCCAAGCTGATCGAGGTGGCGCGGGAACTCGAACTCGAGCGTCTCTTCGTTCTCACGTTCGAGGTCGACTTCTTCGGTAAGCACGGATTCGTCGAAATCGACGGCACACCCGTGACCGCCGAGGTCTACGCCGAGATGTGCCGCTCGTACGACACCGGTGTCGCCGAATTCCTCGATCTGAGCTACGTCAAGCCGAACACCCTCGGCAATACCCGAATGCTTCTCACCCTCTGAAATCCCAGTGTGTGAGACAGAAGTGCCGTGATCCCATTTTTGTTCGACGAACCCGTCCCGAGAGAGCGAGAACATGTCCCTGTTCGTAGTGGAGTACACGTATTCGGCCGATACCGTCGCAGGACGCGACGAGCATCGCCCCGCCCACCGCGAGTGGCTCGGTGAGCTCGCCGAGCGGAAGACCGTCGTGTCGTCCGGCCCGTTCGCCGACGGCAGCGGCGCATTCATCATCGTCGACGCCTCCGACGCGGAGACCGTGGAACTGCTCTTCACCCACGACCCGTTCGCCCGCAACGGACTCGTGGCGGCCTCGCGGATCGTGGAATGGGTTCCGGTGCTCGGCGAATTCAGTTCCTGACTCGCCGAGCACCGGACACCCTCGAGCACGACGCCCGGCGGAACTACTTCGCCGGCGTCGTGTTCCGCGTCTTGAGAAGGCTGGCGACGGTGGTCACTGCCAGCACACCGATGATGACGGCGAGCGAGAACACCGTCGACACCTCCGGTACGGCCACGTGCTCGCCGCCGTTGATGAAGCCCAGCGTGTTCTCGTGCAGGGCGTGCAGCACGAGCTTGACGCCGATGAACGCGAGAATGATCGACAGGCCGTACGACAGGTACACCAGGCGGTCCAGCAGGCCGCCGATGAGGAAGTACAGCTGACGCAGACCCATCAACGCGAACGCGTTGGCCGTGAAGACCAGGTACGGCTCCTGAGTGAGTCCATAGATCGCGGGAATCGAGTCGAGTGCGAACAGCACGTCGGTGAATCCGATGGCGACCAGCGCGAGCAGCAGCGGCGTCACGACGCGCTTGCCGTTGATCCGCGTGACGAGCTTGTCGCCGTCGTAGGTGTCCGTGGTGGGGAGGATCTTCTTCGCGACGGCGACGATCTTGCTGTCGCGCTCCTCCTCCACCTCTTTCTCGTGCCCGTGATCACGTACCAGCGTGTACGCGGTGTAGATGAGGAACGCACCGAACAGGTAGAACACCCAGCTGTAGGCGTTGATCGCCGCGGCACCGACCCCGATGAAGATGCCGCGCATCACCAGCGCCATCACGATGCCGATCAGCAGTACCTTCTGCTGGTACTCCCGCGGCACCGCGAATGTTCCCATGATGATGACGAACACGAAGAGGTTGTCGACCGACAACGCCTTCTCGGTGACGTAACCGGCGAAATACTCGCCGCCGTACTGACTTCCCCACAACCACATCACGACCAGGCCGAACAGGATCGCGACGCCGATGTAGACCGACGACCAGAACGCCGACTCACGGAAGGTGGGGGCGTGCGGGGTGCGCACGTGCGCGAAGAAGTCGAAGACGAACAGTCCGAGAATCACCACACAGGTGATGACCCAGACCAGCGGTGACACATGCATGAACACAGACCTCCGGTAGACCTAGCGGGTACCGGAGGTCTCTCCCGCCGCGCCGGAATCTCTTGTCCGCGCGACTGACAGCACCGGATCGGCAATGGTGCCGATCGTGTTGACGATGCTGTCACAGAGGTGGGGATACTCCCCTCCAATTCGGTGCCCATTCAACCACACTGCGCGAGAATCGCCCATTTCGGACACGCGCACGCGGGCTACTCCTGGTCGGACGGGGCCTCGTTCGGGTCGCCGCCGCGGATCGACCACAGCAGACCGTCGAGTTCCTCGGGCTTGATGAGCACCTCACGGGCTTTCGAGCCCTCGCTGGGGCCCACCACTCCCCTGGTCTCCATCAAGTCCATCAGGCGGCCTGCCTTCGCGAATCCGACACGCAGTTTGCGCTGCAGCATCGACGTGGACCCGAACTGGCTGGAGACGACGAGTTCCACCGCCTGCAACAGCACGTCCATGTCGTCGCCGATGTCGGGATCGACGTCCTTCTTCTCCCCGACCTTGGCGGCGGTGACGCCGTCGGTGTACTCCGGCTCCGCCTGGTTCTTGCTGAAATCGACGACCGCGGAGATCTCTTCGTCGGTGATGAACGCACCCTGCAGGCGCGTCGGCTTGCCTGCGCCCATCGGCAGGAACAGCCCGTCACCCATACCGATCAGCTTCTCGGCGCCGGGCTGGTCCAGGATGACCCGCGAGTCGGTCAGGGACGACGTCGCGAAGGCGAGCCGTGACGGCACGTTGGTCTTGATCAGACCCGTCACGACGTCCACCGACGGCCGCTGGGTGGCCAGCACGAGGTGGATACCGGCGGCGCGCGCCTTCTGGGTGATCCGCACGATCGCGTCCTCGACGTCACGCGGCGCGGTCATCATGAGGTCCGCGAGTTCGTCGACGATGGCGAGGATGTACGGGTACGGCCGGTAGACCCGTTCGCTGCCGAGCGGCGCGGTGATCTCCCCCGACTTCACCTTGGCATTGAAGTCGTCGATGTGGCGCACCCGGTTGGCCTGCATGTCCTGGTAACGCTGTTCCATCTCCTCCACCAGCCAGGCCAGGGCGGCCGCGGCCTTCTTCGGCTGGGTGATGATGGGCGTGATGAGATGCGGTATGCCCTCGTAGGGCGTCAACTCCACCATCTTGGGATCGATGAGGATCATCCGCACTTCGTCGGGTGTCGCACGGGACAGCAGCGACACCAGCATCGAGTTCACGAAGCTCGACTTACCGGAACCGGTGGAACCCGCCACGAGCAGGTGCGGCATCTTCGCGAGGTTGGCGCTGACGAAGTTGCCCTCGATGTCCTTGCCGAGACCGATCACCAGCGGGTGGTGGTCCTTGCGGGTGCTCGGGGCCGTGAGCACGTCGGCGAGGCGCACCATCTCGCGGTCGGAGTTGGGGACCTCGATGCCGACCGCGGACTTGCCGGGGATCGGTGCCAGCAGGCGCACGTTGTCGGTGGCGACCGCGTATGCGATGTTGCGGGCGAGCGCGGTGATCTTCTCGACCTTCACGCCCGGTCCGAGTTCCACCTCGTAGCGGGTGACGGTCGGGCCGCGAGTGAATCCGGTGACGGCCGCGTCGATCTTGAACTGCTCGAGCACCTCGGTGATGGCCTCGATCATCGCGTCGTTGGCGGAACTGCGCTTCTTCGGCGGATCGCCCTCGATGAGCAGCGACGTCGGGGGCAGCGTGTAGTCGCCCTCGACGACCCGGTCGGTCACGAACTTGTCGACGTCAGACAGCGGTTCCGGTTCGGGTTCCGGCTTCGGGGCGACGACCGGCTTGGCCTTGGCACGCGCCGGTTTCGGCGCCGGCGCAGGCACGGGTTCGGTGGCGGGCTCGGTCTCCCACAACCCGAGCACCTCCGTCTTCGCGGTATCGCTGACGTCGTATTCGTTCGTCGGATAGTTGTCGGCCGGAACACCCCGGGCGCCGGTCTTGTAGTCGTCGACCGGGTAGCCGTCGGCGTCGAACAGCGTGGGGTCGTATTCGCCGTCCTCGTAGTACTCGCTGTCGTAGTCGGCGTAGTGGTCGCGGCCGAACGACGTTCCGAAGTACGACTGCAGTTTGCCGGGCACCTCGCGGACCGTGGTTCCGGTCAGCAGCAGGACACCGAACAGTGCCGCCATTAGCAGCAGCGGTGCGGCGAGCCACACGGTCAGGCCGTCCGTCAGTGGACCTCCCGCCGCGTACCCGACGAAGCCTGCGCCGCGGGTCCTGGCCTCGGCGTCGGTGGGCGAACCGGTCGCGATGTGCCAGAGCCCCAGGGCGGGCAGACCGACCAGCAGCGATCCCAGGACGAGCCTCGGCTGGATCTCGGGTTTCGGCTCGGTCCTTATCAGGATCACCGCGACGGCGACGCCGATCAGGGGCAGGACGCCGGACGCGCCGCCGAACGCAGCCCGGACTCCGGTCTCGAGCCACTCGCCTACCGGACCGCCCGCGGAGAACCAGATTCCGCCGGCGACCACGACGCTGATCGCGATCAGCCCGAGCGCGATGCCGTCGCGCCGGTGTCCCTGTTCGATCTCGGCTGCCTTGCCGACGGTGCGGGTGGTGGCCCCGACGCCCTTGGCCATGAGCGACCAGCCGGCACCGATTCCCCGGCCCACCGACTTGAGGGGGCTGGATGTAGACGATTTCTTCGTGGACTTACGCGGAGTGCTCACTGTCCGGGTCGTGCGTGACTTGGGCTTAGACGAGGTCGAGCCGCCTCGCACGCCCGTCCTCGCCGTGGACGTCGTCGTGCTCGAACCGCGGGCGCTCGCCTTACCTGCCATGGCTCCCAGATTAGTCGCTACGGCACCTTCCGGACCATCCGCAACACCCGTAACACGGCGAGACCTGCGGTGAAATGCCCTTAGAACCCTCGGTCGAGGGAGGTCACGGCTTCGATGTCGGCAGCCTCACCGTCGGTCTCGATCCGCACCTGGTCCCGGCCGAACGCATGCAGGGCGAGTTCCGACGGTTCACCGCGCAGGATCACCCGGCCGGCACCCGCTTTGCGGACGGTGGCCTGCTCTCCGGACGGCCGCTCGAGCACGACCGTCACCGGGGCGTGCCGGTAGCCGAGCTTTCCGACCTTGCGTGCGAGACCCCACAGCGCGTCCTGGCGCTCGTCGGGCAGGACCCGCGGCTCCCATCCGTCGTGGGCGCGGCGCACGTCCTCGTGGTGGACGAACATCTCCCCCAGGTTCACCTGTGCGTCCACCCAGTACATCGGCGACCATATCGGTGGACCCGACCGGACCTCGTCCAGCAGTCGGCTCCACGGACGCGTCGCCGTGTCGTTCTGGACGCGCTCCGTGTAGCCGGCGAGCCGACCCACGACGATGCCGGGGGCAGCGTCGAGGCGTCGTTCGCGCACGATCAGGTGGGCGGCCAGGTCCCGGTTGGTCCACGTCCCGCAGAGGGTCGGGGCGTCGGGACCGAATTCGGCCATCGAGTCGACGAGGGCGAGGCGTTCATCTCGGGCGAAGGTCACCCGACCGAATCTACCTGCCGGAGAACTACTTGCCCTCGGCCGATGGAACCGCGATGACGGTCGGGACGATCATCGGCCGGCGACGGTACTTGTCCGCTACCCATTTACCGACCACGCGCCGGATCGCTTGGGCGATGCGGTGCGCGTCGTTGATGCCCTCGGTGGCCAGGCGCAGGAGTTCCGCCTCGACCAGCTGAGCCGCATCCTTGAGGGCCGTGGGGTCGTCGGAGAATCCGCGTCCGGACACCTCGGGGGTGCTGACCGCGCGACCCGTGTGGTCGTCGATGACGACGTTGATGGCGATGAACCCGCCCTCACCGAGGACCAGCCGGTCCGACAGCGTGGAGTCGCCGACGTCGCCGACGGACAGTCCGTCGACGTAGACGTGTCCGACGGGAACCTGCCCGACGATCTCGGCGAGACCGTCGACCATGTCGACCACCACGCCGTCCTCGGCGAGCACGATCCGGTCCTCCGGCACGCCGGTGGCCTTCGCGAGGGCGGCGTTGGCGCGCAGGTGACGCCATTCGCCGTGGACCGGCATGGCGTTGGTGGGCCGGACCGCGTTGTACAGGTACAGGAGCTCGCCCGCCGACGCGTGACCGGAGACGTGCACCTTCGCGCTCTGCTGGGTGACGACGGTGGCGCCGCGCTTGGCGAGTCCGTTGACGACGGCGAACACGGAGTTCTCGTTGCCGGGGATCAGCGAGGACGCCAGCACGACGAGATCGTTGGCCCGGATGTTGATCTGCCGATGCTCACCGCGGGCCATCCGCGACAACGCCGACAGCGGTTCACCCTGCGAGCCGGTGGAGATCAGGACGAGCCGGTCGTCAGGCAGGTTGGCCGCGGTGTCGATGTCGACCACCAGGCCGTCCGGCACGCTCAGATATCCGAGATCCTGCGCGATCTGCATGTTGCGGACCATCGACCGGCCCACGAACGCGACCCGCCGGTTGTACCGGTGGGCGACGTCGACCACCTGCTGGATGCGGTGCACGTGGCTGGCGAAGGACGCCACGATCACGCGCTGTTTGGCCTTGCCGATGACGTTGTCGAGCACTCCCCCGATCTCACGTTCGGGGGTGACGAAGCCTGGCACCTCGGCGTTGGTGGAGTCGACGAGGAACAGGTCGACACCCTCGTCGCCGAGCCGGGAGAAGCCCGCGAGGTCGGTGAGCCTGCCGTCGAGCGGCAGCTGGTCGAGCTTGATGTCACCGGTGTGCAGCACGACTCCGGCGTCGGTCCGGATCGCGACGGCGATGGCGTCGGGGATCGAGTGGTTGACGGCGAAATACTCGCACTCGAACGGGCCGTGATCGGTGCGCTGCCCCTCGACGACCTCGACGAGGTTGGGGCGCTGGCGGTGCTCACGGCACTTGGCCGCGACGAGCGCGAGCGTGAACCGCGAACCCACCACGGGCAGATCCGGCCGCAGGCGCAGCAGGAACGGGATGGCGCCGATGTGGTCCTCGTGGCCGTGCGTGAGGACCACGGCCTCGACGTCGCCCATCCGGTCCTCGATGTGCCGGAAGTCCGGGAGGATCAGGTCGACACCCGGCTGCTGGTCTTCCGGGAACAGCACACCGCAGTCGACGATGAGCAGCTTGCCCTGGTGCTCGAAGACGGTCATGTTGCGACCGATCTCGCCGATACCACCGAGCGCCACCACCCGCAGACCCTTGAACGGAGCCTTCGGCGGAGCGCCGAGCCGGGCCGTCGGATCGACCGAAGCGGGCCGTGTGTCCTGACGCTTGTTGCCGCCGCCGCGCCGGCCGGAGCGGGACGACGACTTGTTGGCGGCGCCGCCCTTCGTGGAGGAGGTCTTCACGGGCGCGGACTTGGCCTGCTCCGACTTCGGAGCCGACGGCTGGTCGGCGACGACGGGCGCCGACTTCGGCGGCTCGGCGACGACGGGCGCCGCCTTGGGAGGCTCGCTCGCTGTGGGAGAAGGGGGACCGGCCTGACGGCTGGCGCTGCGACGACGAGGCGGTCGGGTCACGCGAGCACCCCCGCAGCGTGCAGATCGGCGGCCAGGAGGTCGAGTTGATCGTGGGTCGGTGCCACCTGCGGCAACCGGGGTTCACCGACGTCCAGGCCGATCAGGCGCAGACCCGCCTTCGACGCGCTGACGCCGCCGAGACGCGCCACCGAGCGGATGACCGGGATCAGGCTGAGGTTGATCGCGCGGGCGCGGGCGATGTCACCCGCCGCGAATGCCGTATGCAGCTCGCGCAACCGGCCGGGCACGAGGTGCCCGATGACGCTGACGAATCCCGTCGCGCCCACCGACAGCCACGGCAGATTGAGCGGATCGTCACCCGAGTAGAACTGGAGGTCCGTGGTGCCGATCAGCTCGGCGCCCGCGTTGAGGTCGCCCTTGGCGTCCTTGACCGCGACGATGCGCGGGTGCTCGGCGAGGCGCCGGATGGTCTCCGTCTCGATGGGGACCACGGAGCGGGGTGGAATGTCGTAGAGCATGACCGGAAGGTCGGTGGCGTTGGCGACGGCGGTGAAATGCGCGAACAGTCCGGCCTGCGGCGGACGCGAGTAGTAGGGGGTGACGACGAGAAGGCCCTGCGCGCCCGCGCGGGCGGCGTCACGGGCGAGTTCGACGCTGTGCGCGGTGTCGTTGCTGCCTGCGCCGGCGATGATCTTCGCGCGGTTGCCCACCGCGTCGATCACTGCCCGGAGCAGCTCGAGCTTCTCGTTCTCGGTGGTCGTCGGCGACTCACCGGTCGTACCGGCGAGGACAAGGGAGTCGCACCCGTTGTCGACGAGGTACGCCGCGAGGCGGACACCGGCGTCGACGTCCAGCTTTCCGTCCGAGGTGAACGGCGTCACCATCGCTGTGGACACGGTGCCGAACGGACGCTCGACGGGAGAAGCGGAATCACCGTAGGTCATGGTCAGAAGGCTACCCGGTGACCCAGGTACTTTTGCACACCAGTCACGCGTCGGTGGAAAACGTGCTCCGCGCCACCTCCGTGCCGTCGCCCCAGTCCAGTACCTCGAAGTCGCCGAAGACATTCGGCGCGGCCGCCTGCAGTTGCCTCAGGCACTCGACCGCGACGCGGCGAATCTCCACGTCGGCGTGCTCGGTGGCCCGCATCGAGACGAAGTGCCGCCACGCCCGGTAGTTACCGGTGACCACCACGCGGGTCTCCGTAGCGTTGGGCAGGACGGCCCTCGCGGCCTGCCTCGCCTGCTTGTTGCGCAGCGGCACGCTGGAGGTGTCCGCCAGTTTCGTTTCGAGGGCCTGGAGGAGTTCGCCGTACGCCGCCCGGCTCGCGTCGGTAGCCTTCGCGAACAGTTCCTCGAGTTCGGGGTCGCCCGCGATCGCGGGCGGAACGACGACATTGCCGTCGTTCTCGCGCACGAAGCGCTGCGACAGCTGCGAGTAGGAGAAGTGGCGGTGCCGGATCAACTCGTGGGTGCAGGACCGTGAGATGCCGGTGATGTAGAAGCTGACGGTCCCGTGTTCGAGGACCGACTCGTGCCCGACCTCGAGCAGATGGCGCAGATATCCGGCGTTGGTCGCGGTGCGGGGGTTGGGTTTGGACCAGCTCTGATAGCACGCCCGGCCCGCGAACTCCGCCAGCGCTTCGCCGCCGTCGGCGTCGGTCTCCCACGGAATTTCCGCCGGCGGAAAGAACTCCGTCTTCGCGACGAGTTGCACCCTGAGCGGCACGGTCTGCGGCACTGCGCTGTTCCTCCTACCGAACTCCCTGGTCGGGAGTCCCTACTGAATGCATCGACCCTAGTCGCAGCGTTGATCGGGGTCTCGGTGTGCCCCGTCCCGGCAGCGGCCCGGTTCCCGTGTGTTCACCCGCGCGTGTCAGTCTCGTCTCGCCCACACTTTCCGTGGTGCCGCAGATTCGCGAGGGAGACTTCCTGTGCAGTACCGGACTGGCCGCGCGCGCCGCACCGTCGTGATCGCAGTTCTCGGGACAGCAGTTCTCGGGGCCGCTCCCCCGGCATTCGCCGGACCGCCCGCGACGGGCCCGTCGGTTGCCGAGAGTCCGGCGCAGCCCGCGGCCGTGCAGCGCTCGCTAGGGCTCGAGGGTGCCCGAAATGCTCGTGACCTCGGCGGATACCCGACGGCCGACGGTGCCGTCGTCCGTTCCGGTCTGGTGTTCCGCACGGACGCGCTGGACAGGCTGACCCCGCGCGACCTCGCGCAACTCGAATCCTCGAACGTGACGGTCGTCGACGACCTCCGCACGACGTACGAGCGGGCGCTCGCGCCGGACCGGCTTCCGGCCGGAGCAGCCGGGAACTGGTACGACGTGCTCGGGCAGTCACCGATCACCACTCTGGTCGACATGCCCGCCGCCTATCGCGCCTTCGTGACGGGCCCAGGCGCGAACGAGGCGTTCTCGGCGGTTCTGCACGACATCGCGGCGTCCGACGGCGCCGTGCTCTACCACTGCAGCGCCGGTAAGGACCGCACCGGGTGGGCGACGGCCGTGCTGCTCACCATCCTGGGGGTCCCGCGCGACACGGTGACGGCGGACTATCTGCTCAGCAACACCTACCGCGGCGCCGACCCGGAACATCCCGGACTGGACGGCGTCGACCCGGCGTGGCTCGACATCGCGTTCGACACGGCCGTCGCCACCTACGGCAGCTTCGACGCCTATGTGTCGGAGGGGCTGAAGTTGTCCGAGGGCGACATCAGCCAGCTGAAGACGAGACTCCTTGACTGACGCCATCGATGACGCCATGCTGGCGTCATGGACCTCGGCATCTACGTCTCCCGGCTGCGAGACGACCTGAACGCAGCAGCCGCACTCGGCGACGAGCAGACGCGGGCGACGGCAGCGGCGCTCGCCGCCGCGGTCGAACCCGCCGCCCGGCTGCTCCTACTCTCGGCGCTCACCGATTTTGCAGGTGAGGTGTCGTCCGAACTCGGCAATCGCACCGTCGGTGTGCGACTCGACGGCAGCGAGGTGGCGGTCGACGTGCATCGCACCCCCACCGCACCCGGATCGGAGGGGGAAGGGACCACGACGGCCGAGGACCTCGGTGCCGCCTTCGATGACGTCACCGGTGACATCAGCCGCGTCACTCTGCGTCTGATGGATCAGATCAAGTCGAAGGCCGAGGAAGCCGCCTCCCAGAACGGGGTGTCGCTCAATTCCTGGGTGTCGCAGGCGGTCCAGGGCGCACTCAAGGACCAGATGCGCCGCAACGGGAGAGACAATTTCTGAGCACCGGCGCACTCACTCCACGCCCCGGTCGGCGGCGGTGATGTAATTACGTCGCATCAGCCACACGGTGAGAGTCGCCACGGGCTCGAAGGAGCGAAGAACATGGCCGTTTCCGGCGTCAAGGAATTCGAGATCAAGGCCGATCCGGCCACGGTGATGGCCGCGATCGCTGCGGTGGATCGCCTGCCCGAGTGGTCCTCGGCCCATAAGTCGGTCACCATCGAGAGCACACACGACGACGGCCGCCCCCATCGAGTCCGGATGAGCGTCTCCATCCTCGGGATCAGCGACGAGCAGGTCGTCGACTACACGTTCGAGGGCGACGACACCGTGTCGTGGCACCTCGTCGAGAGCGGCCAGCAGAACGCCCAGGACGGCTCGTACGTCCTCACCGAGTCCGGCGCAGGCACCAAGGTCACGTTCGAGTTGACGGTCGACCCGAAGATTCCGCTGCCCGGGTTCCTCGTGAAGAAGGCGCAGAAGACGGCACTCGAGACGGCGAGCAAGGGCCTGACGAAGTTCGTCGAGAGCCTGTAGTTCCTCACTCTCCTCGCGGCCGCGCCGCCGCGGCCGCGAGGAGGGCACCGAGGTTGCCGCGATCGTCCACCCGGATGTCGTTCAGACCCAACCACGTTGCCATTCTTCGCAGTTCCGGGAGCAGCGCCTCCACCACACGCCCCGTATTCCGGTCGGGTTCCACGAACGCGGATCGCACCTCGAGCGTTCCCGACGCGCGGTCGGCCTTGAGATCGACCCTCGCGACCAGTTCACCGTTCAGCAGGAACGGAAAGACGTAGTACCCGTGGACACGTTTGTGCGCGGGGGTGTAGATCTCGAGGCGGTACCGGAAGTCGAATACCCGCTCGGTCCGGGGACGGCAGAAAACCAGCGGATCGAACGGGCACAACAGCGCCGCCCCCTCCACCTTCCGGGGAGCCCGGACGTCGCGGTGGACGAATGCCGGCGCATCCCAGCCGCGGACCCCCACCCGTTCGAGCACCCCGTCCTCGACGAGTTCCTCGATGGCCGAGACGGTCTGCGCCGGGGACAGTCGGTAGTAGTCACGCAGATCGGGTTCGGTGGCCACACCGAGGGCCCTCGCGGACCGCCGGACGAGGCCACGGACGGCGTCCTCCTCCGAGACTTCCTCGGCGAGTATCGCTTTCGGCAGCACACGTTCGCTCAGGTCGTAATGACGGGTGAATGCGACCCGTTTGTCCACCGCGAGCGCGCCGGACGCGAACAGTTGCTCGCACACCACTTTGGTGTCGCTGCGATCCCACCACGGCCCCTTGCGGTCCGGCCGGTCGACTTCGAGGTGTTTCTCCACGTCGCTCGCGCTGCACGCACCGACGGCGCCGATCACGTCGAGCACGTCGGCGGCGAGCGTGGGATTGCGATCGAGTACGCGGGATTCGCCGGACCAGCGACCGTGCCGGTACCGGTGCATCCGCCAGCGCAGCAGCGGCCAGTCCTCGACGGGGATGAACGCCGCCTCGTGCGCCCAGTACTCCGCCAGCATCCGGGGTGCGCGGGCGGAATGCGACCACGCCGCCGAATCGACGAGCCCGCGGTCGTAGACGCCGAGACGGCTGAACAAAGGGACGTAATGAGCGCGCACGGCCACCGACACCGAGTCGATCTGGAACAGCCGCACCCGGTCGAGAACCGAACGGACGTGCCGGCGCGTCGGCGCCCCGGCCGGTTTCCGGTCGGCGAACCCCTGCGCCCAGAGCGCCGATCTCCGGGCCGCGGCTGCGGTCATCTCACGCATGCCCGCAGCCTGCCATCAACCACCGACACGTTCCGCCGCGACGTCAGACGTCCTCGGCCAGCGTCACCGCGACCGTCGCACCGAGTTCGTAGCACCGCTCCCGTGCGCTCGCGTCGAGCGATCCGGTCAGTTCCAGGATCTCGGCCACCTGGGTGAGCGCCAGCCCGGTCACGATCTTCTGCACCGATTTGACGGCCCCGGCGGTGTCGTTGTTGCCGTGCACCCAGAGCCCGTAGGGACGGCCGGCGACCGCGTCGAGGCACGGGTAGTAGACGGTGTCGAAGAAGTGCTTCAGCGCACCGGACATGTAGCCGAAGTTGGCGGACGTCCCGAACAGGAACCCGTCGGCTGCCAGGACGTCGGGCACGGTCGCTCCGAGAGCGGGAATCGACTTCACGTCGACCCCGTCGATATCGGGGTCCCGCGCGCCTTTCAGCACGGCTTCGAGGCACTCACGGGTCACCGGCGACGGCGTGTGGTGGACGACGAGTAGTGACTTCACAGTCGTCAGCGTACGACCGGTCCCGTTTCCTATCGGCCGGGCTCGCCTTCCCGTTCGACGCGTTCGAGTTCCACGGCCCGTTTCATCGTCTCCCGGGCCCTGCCGCGGTCGCCGGCGTAGTCGTAGGCGCGGGCGAGACGGTACGAGTTCCGCCAGTTGTCCGGGTCTGCTTCCCATTCGGATTTGACCTGCTGGAACAGTGCGTCCGCGGCGTCCCGGTCGATGCGGCCCGAGGGGCGCTTCGGCAGATCGCTGACGTCCAGTTCGAGCCCCTCGTCGGTGATGCGGCGGGACAGATGCTGATGCTGGAATCCGGCACGCAGCGTGGCGTAGACGATCCAGGCGCCCAGGAACGGCAGGATCAGGACGCCGGCACCCAGGCCGATCGCGGCTGCTCCGCCGTCCTGGATCAACTGGATCCCGCGTTGGCCGAGAAGGACGAAGTAGAACGCCAGCGCCGCGACCAGCAGTCCGATCGTGACAACGGTCTTGGCCGAGCCGTCCTTCACAGGTCGAGAAGGGGGTCGATACCGACGGTCAGGCCGGGACGGGAGCCGATCTCCCGCACCCCGAGCAGGACGCCGGGGGCGAAGGAATTGCGGTCGATCGAATCGTGCCGGATGGTCAGCGTCTCGCCCTGCGTGCCGAGGATGACCTCCTGGTGGGCGACGAGACCTGCCAGCCGCACGGAATGCACCCGCACGCCGTCCACGTCGGCGCCGCGCGCACCGTCCAGTTCGGTGGTCGTGGCGTCGGGGCTCGGTCCGACGCCCGCCTTACGGCGTGCCTCCGAGATGAGTGCGGCGGTCCGGTAGGCGGTGCCGGACGGCGCGTCCGCCTTGTTGGGGTGGTGCAACTCGATGACCTCGACGGAATCGAAGAATCGTGCCGCCGCCTCGGCGAAGCGCATGGAGAGAACGGCACCGATCGCGAAGTTCGGGGCGATCAGGACACCGACCTCGGGCCGCTCCGACACCCACGACCGCACCGTGTCGAGCCGCGCGTCGTCGAATCCCGTCGTGCCCACGACCGCGTGAATACCGTTGGACACGAGGAACTTCAGGTTGTCCATCACGACGTCGGGGTGGGTGAAGTCGACGACGACCTGCGTGCCGGCCTCGACGAACGTCTCCAGCCGGTCGCCGTGATCGACCTCCGCGACGAGTTCGAGATCCGGTGCCTGCTCCACCGCCTCGCAGATCGCTCGGCCGACCTTGCCCTTGGCCCCGAGAACCCCGACCCTGATGGGTGCTGCTGCGCTCACTTCTCCACGCTCCGTCCAGTCACAACGATTCGCCCGAAAGCCTACGCAATCGCCGGGTGCCGACCGGTGCGCAGGGGCGGGGCGGGAGACCTGCGTCTCGTTGTCAGACGCGCCCGGCCTCGTACTCGGGGTGCCAGTGCGGTGATCGGCCGAGCAGCGACAGCACCGTGTCGAAATCGGCGGAGTGGGGGTCGGTCGGCAGGCCGGGCGCGAACGCGGCCCCCTCTCGCATCCGGTCCGCACCGTCCGGGACGAGTCGTGCGATCGGGAGAACCGCGGCCACCATGTCGGATTCGGGCGTGAAGTCGAGCCCGAGTGACCGGGCGACGTCCCACGAATGGACGACGTAGTCGAGGAAGTGGAATCCGACGGCCATGGGTGCGGGGAACGGAAACTCGGTGCTGATCTCCGGCAACCAGAACTGCCGCGCCCCTACGCCGTCCCTTGTGAAGGCCTCGATGACGGTGTCGGCCGCCGAGCGGTACGCGGCAACGGGATCCGCCGACGCGTGGGGCCGCCAGTTCGACGGGTCGGGACCTCCGCCCGCGGCCGCTGCAGCGAATCCCCGGTGCTGCACGGTCATGTGGCCCAGCAGTTCCCCGAGAGTCCACTGCGCACACGGTGTCGCGCGCTGCAGATCGTCGCGCGTCACCTGCGACACGAACTCCACACTCGATTGCACGGCGCGGATATCCCAGCGCCGGACCTCGTCCACATCCATCGTCGACACCTCGCCACTCGAATCGAATTNNGTAGATGATCGGTCAAGGTGTATTTTCTGCGATATGCCCAGCCGCGACCCGACGCACGGACAGCACGAACGCACCCGCCCCGACCTCGCGGCGATGACGACCGCCCTGAACCGCTCGCTGGTGGCGGCGGAACTCCCCGTGCTCGCGGAGCACGGGCTGACCATGTGGGGATACGTCGTGCTCCTGGCACTCGACGAGCACCCGCTGCGCACCCAGGCCGCGCTCGCGGAGGCGATCGGCGCCGACAAGACGCGGATCATCGGCGTGCTCGACGACCTGCAGGACCGTGGCCTGATCGACCGTCAGCGCGATCCCGCGGACCGCCGGGCCCGCCTGCTGTCGCTCACCGCGGACGGGCACGACGTGCGCGACTCGGCGCAGGCGGCGATCCGGCGGGGCGAGGAGCGGCTCTTGGCCAGGTTGCCGGAGCGCGAGCGCGCGGGTTTCGTGTCCGCCCTGATCGCGCTGTCGGCACTGCCGGTCGAAGACGTCACCGGGCGCCCGGGCGACTCCACCTGACGGAATTCGCGCCGGCGCCCTTCAGCCCTGCAGCAGCGCGTCCACGGCCTTGCCGATCCGGCGCTGCCGCGTCTCGTCCGTCTTGGCCCCCTCGATCGACAGCACGTGCCGCCGCCGGTTGCTGTACGACAGTGCGTCGAACGCCTTTCGCGCGTCCGGCTGCCGGTCGAGCGCCTCGGCGAAGTCGGGCGGAACCGTGACGTCCCTGGGTTCGGTGTCGAGCTCGACGTCGACGTCCACCTCGTCGCCTGCCGCGACCCCCGCACCTGCCCGGTTCTCGGCGCTGAGCGGAATCATGAACACGCCACCCATCGGCGCGACCGTGGTGCGGTAGGTGTGACCGCCGATCGTGACCCGGACCGCGGGGCGCTTACCCGGCCCCAGGTCCGCGACGACGTTCTCGGGTATCCGGAAACCGGTCGCGGTCTTGCCGCCGAGCTCGATGGTGGTGCGAAACCTCATGGGCAGAATTCTGCCCGCGACCGGCCCGCCGGGTCAGTCGAACACGATGATCTGCCGGATCGCCTTTCCGTCGGCGAGTTCGTCCATGCCGCGGTTGATGTCGTCGAGGGTGATGCGGGAGGAGATGAGTTTCTCCACGGGAAGCTTCCCGGCGCGCCAGAGGTCCTCGTAGATCGGGATGTCCCGGGACGGCACCGCCGACCCGAGGTAGCTGCCGATGATCGTGCGGGCCTCGGCCACCAGGGTGAGCGGGGAGATCGACGACCGCGCGTCGGGCGACGGCAAGCCGACGGTGATCGTCTTGCCACCGGGAGCGGTTGCGCGAACAGCCGATTCGAATGCGCGCGCGTTCCCCGCGGCCTCGATGACGATGGGCGCCCGGATACCGGCTTCCTCGAGCTCCGCGGGGGTGTAGGCGGCCGTCGCGCCGAGTTCGCGTGCGGTCTGCAGCTTCTCGGGGACGGCGTCGACGCCGATCACCTCGCCGGCGCCCCGGGAGACCGCCGTCAGGATCGCGGCCATCCCCACTCCACCGAGCCCGACGACCATCACGGCCTGGCCGGGTTGCGGATCGCCCGCGTTGAGGACGGCACCGCCGCCGGTGAGGACGGCGCATCCGAGCACGGCCGCCACATCGGCGGGGACGTCGTCGCCGACGGGAACGACCGAGCGGCGGTTGACGACCGCGTGCGTCGCGAATCCGGACACCCCGAGGTGGTGGTGCACGGGGTCGCCGCCGCGGTGCAGTCGCGCTCCCCCGTCGAGCAGGGTTCCGTCGTTGTTCGCACTGGTCCCCGGCACGCACGGCATGCGGCCGTCGGTGGCGCAGCCCTCACACTCACCGCAGCGGGGAAGGAACGTCATGACCACACGCTGTCCGACCGTGACGTCGTCGACCCCGGCTCCGAGCTGGGTGATCCGCCCCGCGGCCTCGTGCCCGAGCAGCATCGGGACCGGGCGCACCCGGTTGCCGTCGACGACGGACAGGTCGGAATGGCACAGACCCGCCGCCTCGATCCGGACGAGGATCTCGCCCTCGCCGGGCGCGTCGAGGTCGAGTTCGGAGATCGAGATCGGTGCCGACTCGACGAACGGGCGCGTTCTCCCGATCTCCTCGAGTACCGCTCCACGGATCTTCATCTCGGGCCCCTCCTCTTGTTGTCGGCGAATCCTCGTTACCGGACGATGCCGCGCACCGAGGCCGGCAGGTCACGCTTGCGACGATACGGTCCGACGACGGCGGCGCCGAACGGACGCTGCAGCAGGACTCGCGCGACGTCGCGCACCTCGTCGGTGGTGACCGCGTCGATCTTGCTCAGGGTTTCGGTGATGCTGCGGTGATTGCCGTAGTTGAGCTCACTGCGACCGATGCGGTGCATTCGGGAACCCGAATCCTCCAGTCCCAGAACCAGTCCGCCCCGCAGCGATCCCTTGGCGCGGGCGCACTCGGCGTCGGTGATGCCTTCGGCGGCCACGTTCGACAGCACCTCCCGGATCACCGTAGTGACCTCGCCGAGGTTCTCGGGCTGGCACCCGGCGTAGATCGAGAACGCACCCGTGTCGGAGAACGTGTCGATGCCCGAGTACACGGAATACGCGAGGCCCCGGATCTCCCGCACTTCCTGGAAGAGCCGGGAACTGAGTCCGCCACCGACCGCGGCGTTGAGCACCGACAGCGCCCAGCGGTGCGACTCGTGCCGCCCGAACGCGCGCACCCCGAGGGAGAGGTGGACCTGTTCGCTGTCCCTGTTGGTCAGGCTGAGCGTCGGCTCCGTCCGCAGGCGCAGGGTGCCTGCGCGTCGGGGGGCGGGTTCGGACGCCGCTTCGAGGTGCCCGGCGAACGCGCGCCGGACCAGCTCGACCGTCGGTTCGTGCTCCACGTTGCCGGCGACGGCCACCACCATGCGCGGCGGCGTGTAGCGCCGCACGTGGAACGAGTGGAGTTGGGTGCGTGTCATCGATTCGATGGATTCGACGCTGCCGATGACGGGCCTGCCGACGGGATGGTCGCCGTAGAGCGCGGTCAGGAACGCGTCGCCGAGGAGGTCTTCCGGGTCGTCGTCGCGCATCGAGATCTCTTCGAGCACCACCTGGCGTTCCACGTCGACGTCGGCGGACCGGCAACGGCCACGCAGGACGACGTCACTGACGAGGTCGATGGCAAGGGGCAGGTCGTCGTCGAGCACGTGCGCGTAGAAACAGGTGTGTTCCTTGGACGTGAACGCGTTGAGCTCGCCGCCGACGCCGTCCATCACCTGCGCGATGTCGAGGGCGCTGCGCGACGGCGTGGCCTTGAACAGGAGATGCTCGAGGAAGTGCGCGGCCCCGGCGACGGTGGGCTGCTCGTCGCGTGATCCGACACCCACCCAGACGCCCACGGACGCGGATCGGACACCGGGGACGTATTCGGTGACCACCCGGAGCCCGCCGGGGAGCACGGTGCGCCGGACGCCGGCATCCGGCTCGTGGAGGGTCGGCGCTTGGGTCAGTGCGGCAGTGCGGCTGCGATCGATCTTGGCCATGTAGTGGTTCAGCAGTCCTCGAAAGCTGGGCGTCGTCGAACGGCAAACTTTACACGCGGCACCCGGCCGTCGTTCACGAGCGTCGACGATGTGGTTGCGAGCCCGATCAGCTCGCTGTTCCCGAGGACGGCCACAGCGCGAACGACACGATCCTCGGCATTGCGTCCCGGGTTGCGACGAACCACGTGAACCACTCAACCAGTGCCGTGGCGAGAACAGTCGGACGCCGGAGTCAGAGTCCGGATCGGCGTGGGGCGTCGCCGGACCGGAGGTCGGTCGCCGTCAGCACCGCGATGCGCTCGGTGCGCTGTCCCGGCCGGATCATCTCCCGCGCCTCCAGCATCCTCGTGCGGGACGAGAGGGCGGGACCGAACGGCACGTCCTCCGACGCGACCACGTCCACCCGCAGTCCCCGCTCCTCCAGCATCGCCCGTGTCTTGTCCACCCCGTTGAGCGTCGACTGGACGAGGAGCAGGGTGCCGCCGGGAGCGAGAAGGTCGGGGGTTTCGCTGCAGATCCGATCGAGCACGGCGCGCCCGTCGACGCCCGCATCCCAGGCCCGCGCGAGTACCCGGCCCGGTCTGTCGTCGTTCGTCGCAGGCGCGTAGGGCGGGTTGGCCACGACCACGTCGAAGCGAAGAGTCCGGACGGAGTCCACCAGGTCGCCTCGCACGACGCGGATCGTCCGGCGGTTCAGTTTGGCGTTGAGCCAGGTACTGATCGCGGCCCGGCGCGACACGTCCACCGCAGTCACCCACCCCGCCCCCGCGGCACACGCCTCGACGCTCAACACCCCTGTGCCACAGCAGAGATCGAGCACTCGGGTGCCCGGTCCGAGATGTCGGGCCGCCAGCACCTCGGCGAGCAGCCAGGTGTCACGCTGGGGGCGATACACCCCGGGCAGACGAACGAGCATGATCGGCTCCCTCCCTCGCCGTTCCCTACAAGCGTGGCCAGTACCTCGAGTTACACGCAACTCGACACGGGCCAATTCACCCGGTGTTCACGTCCGACCCCTCCCCGAGCCGCATCTGCGCTGTCTGCAGGGGGCGAAACCGGGTATTCCTTTGCCGTGCCGCATTCCTTCTCAGCTGATTCCGACGCGCCGGTGGACGTCGCGTGGGCCCTCGTCGCTCGGCCCTCGCGCTGGCCCGAGTGGGCGCCGCACGTGCGCGGCGCGTGGGGTCTCGGGTCCCCCGAGGTTCAAGCCGGGAGGCGTGGAGCGGCGCGACTGCTCTGGATCGTGCCTGTTCCCGCATCGATCTCGGCCACGACACCGGGCCGTTCCTGGACCTGGCGGGTGGGCCCGATGACGCTCGATCACGCCGTCGAGGCCCGCGGTGCCGGCTCGCGGATCACGATGACGATGTCCGCTCCCGGTCCCCTCGACTCTCTGCTCGGAGCCACCTACGGCCCGGTGGTGCGGACTCTCGTCCGTCGACTCGCCCGCGTGGCGGGCGAACGCTAGTGTCCTGAGTCATAAA
>NZ_LTCZ01000431.1:0-35153 GCF_001583455.1 Rhodococcus sp. LB1
CCGAATCGATTCGGCGTTCGGAACCCGGATCGGAATCCGCTCCCTCTTCGAGGCGCCCACGGTACGCAGACTCGCTGCCGTCCTCGGCGCGAGCGAAGTGCACCCGGATCGACCCGCACTGGGACCCCGGGTGCATACCGAACCTGCACCGGTGTCGTTCGCGCAGCAGCGGATGTGGTTCGTCAATCAGTTCGACGTGACGTCGGCCGTCTACAACGTTCCGATGGTGGTCCGGCTGACCGGACTCCTCGACGTCACCGCGCTGCGCGCTGCTCTGCTCGACGTCCTCGTCCGGCACGAACCGTTGCGGACCGTCTATCCCTTGACCGACACCGGGCCGGTGCAGGTCGTCGTCCCCGCCGAGAGTGTTTCTGTCGATCTGGCGACCACCCCGGTGGCCGACGCAGTGCATGTCTCCGGCCTCGTCGACGACACCGTCGCCGAGGGGTTCGACGTGACCGTCCGTCCGCCGGTTCGCGTCCGACTGTGGCAACTCGACGACTACCACCACGTCCTGGCTTTCGTCGTGCACCACATCGTCGCGGACGGGTCCTCACTGGCTCCCCTGGCCCGCGACCTCTCCACCGCCTACGCCGCGCGCCGTGCCGGCCGTGCTCCGATGTGGGAACCGTTGCCCGTGCAGTTCTCGGATTTCACGGTGTGGCAGCGGGAAATCCTCGGGTCCGTCACCAACCCGGCGTCCCCAGTGGCACGGCAACTCGACTTCTGGCGCACGGCGCTCGCGGATCTTCCCGAACGGTTGGAGTTGCCGCTGGATCGGCCGCGACCCGCCACCGCCTCGTACCGGGCCGCAACGGTTCCGTTCGTGATGCCCGCGACGACGCATCGCCGGCTCGTCGACTTCGCCCGAGCCCACGACACGACGACATTCGTCGTCATCCACGCGGCCCTGGCCGTGTTGCTGTCCCGGCTCGCCGCTACCACGGACGTCGTCGTCGGGTCGCCGACCGCCGGCCGCGGCGAACAGGAACTCGACCCCCTCGTCGGCATGTTCGTCGGCACACTCGTTCTGCGCACGACAATCGATCCCGCGTCCCCGTTCGGTGACGTCCTGGCGGCGGTGCGGGGCGCAGACCTGGCGGCCTTCGCGCACGCCGACATTCCGTTCGAAACCCTCGTGGACGAACTCCACCCACCGCGTTCGGCGGGGAGCCATCCGTTGTTCCAGGTGATGCTGTCGTTCCAGAACATCGAGCCACCACGCCTCGCACTGCCCGGCCTCGAGGTACATGTCGCGGACCTCGACCCCCGGGTGTCGCCGTTCGACCTGAATGTGGTGTTGCACGAACAACCGGCCGAGGACGATTCGGGGACGGGCATCAGTGGGCAGATCGTCTATGCCACCGACCTGTTCGACGCCGACACGATCACTGCATTCGCCGGCCGGCTCCTTCGGGTGATCACCGCGGGCCTGACCGACCCCGACGCCGTGGTCGGCGACATCGACATCCTCGACGACGCCGAGCGTGGGCTCGTCCTCGACCGCTGGAACGCCACCGCCCACGACCTTCCGGCCGCGACGGTCGTGGACCTGTTCGAGGCACGGGTGGCGGCGACACCCGACGCGCCTGCCGTCCGCTGTGAGGATCGAACCCTCACTTACGCCGAACTCGACACCTGGTCGACCCGGCTGGCGCGCTCCTTCCTCGGCAGCGGGATCGGCGCCGAATCCGTCGTGGCCCTGGTGATCCCGCGATCCTTCGAAATGATCGCCGCGATGTATGCGGTGGTCAAGTCCGGTGCGGCGGTGCTGGCCCTCGATCCCGGCCACCCCGCCGACCGCATCGAATCACTGATTAAATCCTCGTCGGCCGCCCTCGTCGTCACCACCGCCGGTGCCGATCTACCCGTTCCGACCGGGGTTCCGGTGGCGCGGTTCGACGACGTCGACCTCTCGGCGCGAGACAGCGCACCGGTGACCGACGTGGACCGCGGCGCACCGCTGCACCCCGACAACCTGGCCTACGTGGTCTACACGTCCGGGTCGACCGGCACACCCAAAGGGGTGGCGGTGTCCCACGCGGCGATCGCGAACCAACTCGCCTGGTCGCAGGCACTGCTGCCGCTGCGCGAGGGTGACCGCACGGTACAGAAGGCGCCGATCGCGTTCGACGTCGCCATCTGGGAGTGCTTCGCGGCGCTGTGCTCGGGAAGCGTCCTGGTTCTCCTGCCCCCGGAACGGCAGCTCGACCTCGACTACCTGTCCGGCCTCCTCGACGACATGCAGATCACGCTGGTGGAGTTCGTGCCCTCCCTACTCGACGTGTTCGTCAACGATCACCAGCACGCTTTCCCCGGGTCGATGCGACGGGTCCTGACCGGGGGTGAGGCGATCACTGCAAGGACGGCGAGTAGCGTGCTCGCGCGGGGCGTCCGTCTCGGCAACATGTACGGTCCCGCAGAGGCGGCCGTGACAGCGACGTACCACGACATCGCGACCGACCACGCCGACACCACAGCACCCATCGGGACGCCGGTGTGG
This sequence comes from Rhodococcus sp. LB1, assembly GCF_001583455.1. Lineage (NCBI taxonomy): Bacteria > Bacillati > Actinomycetota > Actinomycetes > Mycobacteriales > Nocardiaceae > Rhodococcus > Rhodococcus sp. LB1. The sequence continues at coordinate 2,504 of NZ_LTCZ01000431.1, forward strand.
AACACACAGGTGTACGTCGTCGACGGTCGTCTGCACCCCGTCGTCCCCGGGGTGACCGGCGAAATGTACCTCGGCGGCGCCCAGTTGGCCCGGGGATATCTCGGCAGGCCCGCGCTCACCGCCGGCCGGTTCGTCGCGAATCCCTTCGGCGCCCCAGGCTCCCGCCTGTACCGAACCGGAGACCTGGCCCGCTGGAACACCGACGGTCGGCTGGAGTACCACGGCCGCACCGACTTCCAGGTACAGCTACACGGCTACCGCGTCGAGCCCGGCGAGGTCGAGTCCGTCCTCCTACGTCACCCCGCCGTCGCGCAGGCCGTCGTAGTGCTGCGGGCCGATAGAAACGGCGCAGACCACCTCGTCGGATATGTCGTACCGGTCCCCGGCACCGAAGTGGCCGAGCAGGAACTGATCGACCACACAAGGTCCCTTCTCCCCTCGCACATGGTTCCGTCCACAGTGATCCCACTGTCCACGCTGCCGCTCACGTCCCACGGAAAGATCGACCGGAACGCGCTCCCGGCCCTCGACTTCACGACCCGCGCCGTGAAATTCCTTCCTGCCGGAACATCTCTCGAGAAAACGATGGTGTCGCTGGTCGGCGACGTGCTCGGCCTCGAATCCGTAGGCGTCGACGACTCCTTCTTCGCGCTCGGTGGCGACAGCATCATGGCCATCCAGTTGGTGGCCCGCGCGAAGACCGCAGGACTCGCACTCACACCGCGGGATGTGTTCGAGCACAGGACGATCGCCCGGCTCGCGCGAGCGATCTCGACACGACCGGAGCCGAGGGCGGTCCTCCCCGAACTACCCGGCGGCGGAATCGGCTCCTTCCCGCTGCCACCGGCCGCGCGGTGGTTGCTCGACCGCGGTGGCGACCTCGACACGTACTGCCAAGCAGTCCTGCTCACCGCACCACCCGACCTGGACACCGACACCCTCACCGCCACCGTGCAGACCGTCCTCGACCACCACGACATGCTCCGAGCCCGACTTCGGCGCGGGACAACGGACGAAGACACTGCGTTGGAGGTCGTGGCCGCCGACCAGGCTCCACGGGTCGAGTCGCTGATCCGCCGGGTAGCACTCGATGATCCGGCCGACCTGAGGGGCCGGGCCGAGGTCGAGTCCCATGCTGCCGCCGCACGTTTGGATCCCGAGAACGGGATCATGCTCCAACTCGTCTGGCTCGACCCCGGCACCCAACCCGGACACCTCCTCATCACCATCCACCACCTCGCCACCGACGGCGTCTCCTGGCGCATCCTCATCCCCGACCTCGCCACCGCCCACCACGCCCACACCACCGGCACCACCCCCACACTCCCACCCGTCACCACCACCGCACGCCGCTACGCCCACGCCCTCACCGACACCACCCCACACCGCACCCACGAACTCCCCCACTGGCGCAACATCCTCACCACCCCCGACCCCCCACTCGGCACCCGACCCCTCGACCCCACCCACGACACCGAACACACCACCACCCACACCACCATCGAACTCCCACCCCACACCACCCACACCCTCCTCACCACCCTCCCCACCACCTACCACTGCGGCATCGACGACGCCCTCCTCACCGCCCTCGCCCTCGCCATCACCACCTGGCGCCACCGACACCACACCCCCACCCACACACTGCTCGTCAACATCGAAAGCCACGGCCGCACCGACCCCCTCATCCCCGGCGCCGACCTCACCCGAACCATCGGCTGGTTCACCACCATCCACCCAGCCCTCCTCGACCTCACCGACATCGACCTCACCGACGCACTCACCGGCGGACCCGCCGCCGGACACGCCCTCACCACCATCAAAGAACAACTCCGCCACACCCCCGACCACGGCACCGGATACGGCCCCCTCCGCTACCTCAACCCCCACACCGCAACACAACTCCGCAACCTCCCCCAACCCCAAACCACCCTCAACTACCTCGGCCGATTCGACTACCCGCCGCACGGGCCCTCGCACGGTGCCGGCTGGGAACCGATGACCGGCATCGAGTTCGACGCCACCATCCTCGGAAACGTGCCCGTTGCAACGATTCTCGACGTCAGCGCCTACGTCTACGAGTCAGGGGGCGCCCCGATTCTGCGCGCCACCTGGGTGTATCCGCCCGATGTGCTCCCGGTGGCCGACGTCACCGAGCTCACCGAGCTGTGGACCGAAGCGCTCACCGCCCTCGCCGACCACACCAGCCGACCCGGCGCCGGCCGGCTCACCCCCAGCGACCTCGACCTCGTCCACCTCGACCAACCCGCCCTCGACGCACTCCACCACGACTACCCCACCCTCACCGACGTCTGGCCCCTCACCCCCTTGCAGGCCGGTCTGCTGTTCCACCACGAACTGACGAGCCAGGCTCTCGACACCTACGTCGTCCAACTAGTCCTCGACATCGACGGACCCCTCGATCCCGACCGCCTCCGCGACGCCGCGGCAGCCCTGCTCGGCCGCCACCCGAACCTCCGCGCCGCTTTCGGACACACTCCCGACGGCACGTCGATTCAAATCGTTACTCCTGCAATACTTCCCTGGAATCACCACGATCTCAGCGACGAGCGCGACGGGACGGTCGCTCACGACATCGTCACCGCCGACCGCACCACCCCGTTCGACCTGACCGCGCCACCCCTGCTCCGGCTCACGCTCGTCACCCACGGCCCCACCCACCACCAGGTCGCCCTCACCCATCACCACATCCTGCTCGACGGCTGGTCGACGCCCCTCCTCCTGCATGAACTCCTCCAGTTGTACGAGCACCACGCCGACCCCGGCGCAGTCACTCGACCCCGCCCGTATCGCCGCTACCTGGAGTGGCTCACCCAGCAGTCACTCGCGGAGAGCCGGGCCGCGTGGGCCGACGTCCTCGACGGACTCGAGGGACCGACGATCCTGGTGCCGTCCGCGCGCGGCCGCGTCCCATCCACGTTCCCCGAGGAGTATCGGGTCTCGCTGTCAAGGGAGCACACCGATGCGTTGCGGACCGTGGCCCGCACCCACGACCTCACCCTCCACACCATCATCGACACCGCCTGGGCCCTCGTCCTCGCCACCCACACCGGCACCACCGACATCACCTTCGGCACCACCGTCTCCGGACGCCCACCCCACATCCCCGGCATCGAAACCATGATCGGACTCTTCATCAACACCATCCCCGTCCGCATCACCCTCCACCCCACCGACACCCTCACCACCCTCCTCACACGCACCCACACCACCCACACACAACTCCTCGACCACCACCACCTCCCCCTCACCCACATCCCCCACGCCACCACCTTCGACACCATCACCGTCCACGAGAACTACCCCCACCACACCACCACCCCACCCACCGACCTCACCATCACCACCACCTCCGCCACCGACGCCACCCACTACCCCCTCGCACTCGCCGCCACCACCGACACCACACTCCACCTCAAGTTCGAGTTTCTGCCGGAGTTCTTCAGCCGCAACGAGACCGAGACGATCGCGGCACACATGTGCCGGGCACTGGACGTCATCGCGACGGCACCGGACACGACCGTCGCGTCGGTGCGGCTTCTCGGCGACGACGAGTTCCGTGCGCTCGCGCCCGTACGCGGCGGTCCCGCACCCGTCACCCGGACGCTCGCCACGATCGTCACCGACGCCGCAGCCCTGGATCCGGACGCCGTCGCACTCGAGGATTCCGGTCGCGCGGTGAGTTACCGCGACCTCGACGAGGCGTCGAACCGGCTTGCGCGCCTGCTGATCACGCATGGCGCGGGCCCGGAACGCTACGTTGCCCTGGCAATCCCCCGTTCCGCCGATTCCGTGCTCGCGGTCTGGGCGATCACCAAGACCGGGGCCGCCTTCGTCCCGATCGACCCGGGCTATCCCGCCGCACGCATCGCCGACATGATCGCCGATTCGGGTGTCGCACTCGGCGTCACGCTGACACCGCAACGTGAGCGGCTCCCGAACACGGTGCCGTGGCTCGTCCTGGACGAACCCGGGACGATCACGACGGTCGAACAACAGTCGAGCGGTGCCCTCGGTGACGCCGATCGCCGCCGGCCGTTGCGACCCGACCATCCCGCGTACATGATCTACACGTCCGGATCGACCGGTGTCCCGAAAGGCGTGGTGGTTCCGCACCGCGGGCTGGCCACGCTCGCTGCGGCGCAGGCGGCCGGCCCCGGTCCGGGGCGGCACTCGCGCGTGCTCCACTTCTCGTCACCCTCATTCGACGGATCGGTGTTCGACTATCTTCTGGCGTTCGGCTGTGGCGCGACTCTGGTGATCAGCCCGCCGACAATCGTCGGCGGCACGGAGCTGTCCCGCTTCGTCGCCGCCGAACGGGTGACGCATGCCTTCGTCCCGACTGCCGCACTGGCCTCGGCCGATCCCGACGACCTCGACGGATACGACGGGTTCGGCGAGATACTCGCGGCCGGCGAAGCGTGTCCGCCCGGTCTGGTGACCCGGTGGTCCGGTGGCCGTGCTCTGCGGAACGGCTACGGCCCCACAGAAACCACCGTGATGTCCAACATCAGCGCGCCGCTCGCACCCGGGTCCGAAGTGACGATCGGCGGACCGGTCGCCGGTGCGGACGAAGTGGTGCTGGATGCGCGGCTGCAGCCGGTACCGGACGGCGTTCCGGGAGAGTTGTACATTGCCGGGTCGGGTCTGGCCCGCGGATACCACCGGAGGCCGGGCCTGACCGCAGGACGCTTCGTCGCCGCTCCCTACGGGCCGGCGGGCGAGCGGATGTACCGGACCGGCGACATCGTCCGCTGGGTCGCCGACACGTCCGGCGGTCGGGTGGTCGAGTACCTCGGCCGCGCCGACTTCCAGGTGAAGGTGCGCGGGTTCCGCATCGAACCCGGCGAGATCGACGCCGTCCTCGGCGCCCACCCGGACGTGGAATACGCCGCGACACTCACCCGCACCGGACCCGCCGGGGACCCGATCCTCGTCTCCTACGTCGTCGGGTCCGCGGAGCTCGCCCCGGCACGACTCTCGGCTTATCTCACCGAACGCCTTCCGGCGCACATGGTGCCCAGCGCGATCGTGCCGATCGACGGGATCCCGCTGACCCCCGTCGGCAAACTCGATCGCGCCACGCTGCCCGATCCCCGGTTCGACTCCCCGGCCGATCCCGCGCACCGACCGACGTCGCCCGTCGAGGAGACCGTCGCGAACGCATTCGCGGCCGTTCTGGGGCTCGAGCACGTCGGTGTCGACGACAACTTCTTCGAGGCGGGCGGGAACTCGCTGACGGCGACACGGGTGGTGGCGCGGGTCAATTCGACGCTGCACACCCACATCGACGTCCGGACCGTGTTCGAGGACCGGACACCGCGAGTCCTGTCCACCCACCTCGACCACGACTCGAACGACGCCCCGCTGCCGGTGCCCACTCCGGGGATCCAACCCGAGTTCGTGCCGTTGTCGCCTGCCCAGCAACGCATCTGGTTCCTCAACCAATACGACACCACCACCCCCACCTACAACATCCCCCTCACCCTCCACCTCACCGGCCACCTCGACACCACCGCCCTCCACCACGCCCTCACCGACCTCATCCACCGCCACCAACCCCTCCACACCACCTACCCCCTCCACCACGGACACCCCACCCAACACATCCACCCCCACCCCACCACACCACCACTCACACCCACCCCCACCACCGAAACCCAACTCCCCCACCACATCAACGCAGACACCACCCAACCCTTCGACCTCACCACCGACACCCCCCTCCACACCCACCTCTACCAACTCGACAACACCCACCACACCCTCACCCTCGTCCTCCACCACATCGCCGCCGACGGCCACTCCCTCACCCCACTCACCCACGACCTCACCACCGCCTACACCACCCACACCCACCACCGACAACCCCACCCCACACCCCTACCCCTCACCTACACCGACTACACCCACTGGCAACACCAACTCCTCGGCACACCCGACCACCCCACCCCCACCACCCAAACCCAAACCACCTACTGGACCACCACACTCACCAACCTCCCCGACACCCTCCCCCTCCCCACCGACCGACCCCGACCCACCCACCGCACCCACCACGGAGAGTCGGTCCGCTTCGAGATCCCCACCGACGTACACCGCCGCCTGCATGCGCTCGCGCGGAGCACCGGGGCGACCACGTTCATGACTCTGCACGCGGCCTTCGCGGTCCTCCTCGCCCGCCTCAGCGGCAGTTCCGACATCGTGATCGGCACCCCCGTCGCCGGCCGCCCCGATCCCCGGCTGGACCAGCTCGTCGGCATGTTCGTCAACACACTCGCCGTGCGGACCCCGGTCGACTCGGCAGATTCGTTCCGCGAAGTGCTGACCAGAACCCGCGACGCGGACCTCGGTGCGTTCATGCACGCCGACCTGCCCTTCGAGCGCGTCGTCGAGGCCGTGGATCCGGCGCGGTCAACCTCCCGCTCGCCGCTGTTCCAGGTGTCCCTCGAGTTCGAGAGCGTCCAGCGACCCGAGATCACGCTGCCGGACCTGACTGTCACGGTCGCCGAGTACACGCCGCCCGTCGTCAAGGTCGATCTCGAACTGGTCGTCGCCGAGACGTTCGACGAGTCCGGTGACCCCGACGGGATCGCCGCCGGATTCACCTACGCCACCGACATCTTCGACGCCGCGACCGTGCAGGGCTTCGCCGGCCGTCTGACCCGTCTCCTCGAGTCGGTCGTCTCCGACCCGGACGACCCGGTCGGAGACCTCAGGCTCGGCGACGAGGACGAGGACGCATCGGTCTCCGGACCGCCCGGCCTCCCGGCGCGGGTGTGGCCCGACCTGCTGGCCGAGGCCGCGGAGCGGCACTCCGACCGGGTGGCCGTGTCCGATGCCGGTCGCGCGCTCACCTATCGCCAACTCGACGCCGACTCCACGCAATTCGCTCGGCTGCTCATCGCTCGGGGTGCCGCACCTGAAAGGTTCGTCGCTCTGGCATTGCCACGATCCCTCGCGTGGGTCCGTGCCGTGTGGGCGGTCGCCCGCTCGGGTTCCGCGTCGGTACCCATCGACCCGACATATCCGCCCACCCGGATCACCCACATGCTCGCCGACTGCGGAGCGGTACTCGGCGTCACCGTCGCCCGGTATCGCACACAGTTGCCGGACACGGTCGAGTGGCTGGTGCTCGACGATCCCGACCTCGAGACGCAGTTGCGGCACCTTCCTGCCAACCCGGTGACCGACGTCGACCGCGTGGGTCCGCTGCGCCCGGACAACCCCGCCTATCTGATCTACACGTCCGGATCAACCGGCACTCCGAAGGGGGTCGTGGTGTCGCATCGGGGTCTTTCGAACCTGTTCGAGCAGGAACGTCACCACCTGCAGGTCACCCCCGATGCGCGGGTCTCGCATCTCGCGTCCCCCAGTTTCGACGCGGCGTTGTTCGAGTTGACGATGGCATTCTGCGCGGGGGCGCGGGTCGTGCTCGTGCCCCCGCCGACCTATGGCGGTGCGGCGCTGGCGGATATCCTCGCCGGCGAGCGGATCACCCACGCGTTCATCACCCCGACCGCGCTGGCATCGCTCGGGCCGACGGGGCTCGACTTGCTGCGGGTCCTCACCGTCGCCGGTGAACCGTGCCCGGCGGACCTGGTCCGGCGATGGGCGCCCGGTCGGCGCATGCTCGATGCGTACGGTCCCACCGAGACGACGATCTGGTCGCATGTCAGTGAACCACTGGCACCGGCGGAACCTGTCACCATCGGGCGCCCCGTCCGCGGGTTCGCCGCCGCCGTCCTCGATGCCCGGCTGCATCCCGTTCCCCCGGGCACCCCGGGTGAGCTGTACCTGGCAGGGCCCGGCCTGGCCCGCGGCTACCACGATCGCCCGGCCACGACGGCGACCCATTTCGTCGCCTGCCCGTTCGCCGCCCCCGGGTCGCGGATGTACCGCACCGGCGACCTGGTACGCACCCGGCCCGACCTCACGCTCGAACACCTCGGCCGCACCGACTTCCAGATCAAGGTGCGCGGATTCCGGGTCGAACCGGGCGAGGTCGACTCGATCCTCGCGGCGCGCGCGGACATCGGTTTCGCGGCCACCGTCGGGCGAACCGGACCAGACGGGGAACTGATACTCGTCACCTACGTCCGCGGTGCGACCGGCTCGGACGTCGACGCGAGTGCGGTGGGCACGGCGTTGTCCGCGCAGCTTCCGCCGTATCTGGTCCCCGCGGCGATCGTCGTACTCGACGAGGTGCCGCTCACCCCGGCGGGTAAGCTCGACCGCTCGGCCCTCCCCGAACCCGAGTTCGGTCCCCGGTCCGAACGATTCCGTGCTCCGTCCACGGCCGTGGAGCGAGCCGTCGTCGAGGCTTTCGCGGAAGTCGTCGACACCGGCGAGGACCGCCCGATCGGAGTGGACGACGACTTCTTCACGCTCGGCGGCACGTCACTGTCCGCGGTCCGCGTCGCCGCGGACCTGCAGCGGCGACTTTGCCGGCCGGTGCCGCTTCCCGCCCTCTTCCTCGACCCCACTCCCGCAGGTCTGGCGGCCCGCCTCGCGACTGGCGCCCTGCCCGCGTCCGCCGACGAAGCTCTCCGGGTTGTGGTGCCGCTGCGCCGCGGTGGTCGGCTCGCACCACTCTTCTGCGTCCATGCCGGGATGGGCCTGGCCTGGGCGTACAGCGGTATGGTTCGCCATCTCTCACCGGACCGGCCCGTGTGGGGACTGCAGTTGCCCTCCCTCGGCGGCGGTCCCGAGTACGACTCGATCGAGGCACTGGCGCACCGATACCTCGACGAGGTCCGTGCCGTCCAGCCGGCGGGACCGTATCATCTGCTCGGCTGGTCGCTCGGCGGGCTGATCGCGCATGCCATGGCAACTGAGCTGCAGGACCGGGGTGAGGAGGTCGGGTCCCTCGTGCTCCTGGACAGTTGCCCTGGCGGCGCGACGGCCGATCCCGAAACCTTGGACGTCGGCGACCTTCTGCGTGGTCTGGGAGTCGACGTCGGCGAGGACGCCGGGTCCCTCACTTACGAGGACGCCGCCCAACGACTCCGCGACACCTTCGGTCCCGCCGTCGCCGTCTCCGCTGACCGGCTGCGGAGAATCGCCGAGGGATATGCCCGGTCCACTCGGCTGTCGACGAGATTCGTCCCGAGGGTCTTTCGCGGTGACGCGCTCCTGCTCACCGCAGCGGACAGTCCCCGCGCCGGATGGGGCGACTCGATCACCGGCACCATGCAGGACGAACGCGTCGACTGCGCGCACAACGACATGATGCAACCGGGTCCGGCACGTGCGATCGGCGTGCTCGTCGAAACCTACGTATCCGGTCGGGGCGGATAGCGCCGCGCGAGAGTGTCGCAGATTCCGCGAATGCTCGGATGCCGGTACAGCTCCCGCATCGGGAGGGCCGGAAGGCCGAGCCGCCGCATCATCCCGTCGGCCTTGATCGCGCACAGCGAGTTCCCTCCGAGCTCGAAGAGGTTGTCGTCCAGCGACACCGGGACCCCCAGCACCGACTCCCAGATGTCGGTGAGCATCTGCGCCGTTCCGGCCTCGGCGAGCGGGCCGTCCTGCGGTTCGACCGCAGTGTGCGACACGGACCGCAGGACCGGTGCGGGAAGCCTTGTCACGTCGAGTTTTCCGTTGACGGTAAGCGGCAACGTGTCGAGCACCGTGATCGTGCGGGGCACCATATAATCCGGTAGGAATCGGGCGACGTGTTCCCGTATCGCCGCGACCGTCTCGGTCTCCGTCGCCGACCGGGCCGCAACGACGTAGGCGTCGATCGCGATTCCGGCCGGATCCTCCGGCCTCCCCGACGGCACCACGGCCGCTGCCGCGACGACGGGATCGTCGAGGAGCACGGACCGCACCTCGCCGAGTTCTACACGGAACCCACGGATCTGGACCTGGGAGTCCAGTCGACCGAGATGCTCGAGACGGCCGTCGTCACGGATCCTTCCGCGATCGCCCGTGCGATACCACCGGAACCCGCCGGGTGCCGCGACGAAACGGCCGGCCGTCAACCGGGGACGGTCGAGGTACCCGAGCGCGACACCGGCCCCGCCGACGTAGATCTCGCCGGCCATTCCGGGCGGCAGAGAATGACCGTTCTCGTCCGCGACCACCACCTCCCAGCCGGGTAGGGGATCCCCCACCGTTCGTGCGCCGGTCAGGGCGTCGCGCCGTGTCACGGTGTGCGCGGTGACGTGCACGGTGGTTTCCGTCGTCCCGAACATGTTCACCAGCCGGCAATGCGATTCCGGATACCGATCGAGCCACGGCAGTACGACACGAGGATCGAGAGTCTCGCCGCCGAACACGACCAGGCGGAGCGCGGACAGCGGCTCGAGATCCCGGTCGGCCGCGGCCAGGTGCACGAACGCCGACGGCGTCTGACTGAGGACCGTGACGTGTTCGTCGGCGAGCAACGTGTGGAACTCCACCGGGGACCGCGAGATCCAGTACGGCACGATCACGAGGCGGCCACCGGACGACAACGCTCCCCAGATCTCCCACACCGAGAAGTCGAAGGCGGGCGAATGGAACATGGACCAGGTGTCGCCGGGTGTCGGCGCGAATTCGGTTGCGGTGGACGCCATCAGCGCCGGCACGGCGCGATGCGGAATCACCACGCCTTTCGGCCGGCCCGTCGACCCGGACGTGTAGACCACGTAGGCGGGGGCGCCGTCGCCGCCTACAGCCCAATCCACCTCACCCGGCACCGATGCCGACACCGACAGCTCCGCCGGCGTCACCACCGGTACGGCGCCCCACCCGCCTCCAATCTCGAGCTCGGTGACGACCAGGCGGACACCGGCATCACGCGCGGTGTACGCGAGACGATCCGGAGGATGCCGCACATCCATCGGAACGAACGCCGCACCGCTACGCAACACCGCAAGCATCATCACGACGAGATCGACCGACCGATCCAAACAGATTCCGACCCGGTCTCCCTGACCGACTCCGCGATCGCGAAGACCTCGTGCCGCCCAGATCGACTGTTCGTCGAGTGCGCCGTAGGTCAACGTGCGCCGGCCCTGGGTCACCGCGACCGCATCGGGACGCTCGTGCGCGTGCCGGGCGACGAGATGCTCGATCCGGCCACCGGAGACAGGCGCTCGCACATCGGCGCCCAGCGGCGCCACCGCCTCGCCGAACACACCACGTCGTCGCGGGGACGGGTCGCGAAGTCCGTTCACCACCTGGGCGACCCACTGCCCGAACCGCCTGGCGGTATCGGCGTCCACAGATGCCGGGTCGGCGTAGACCTCCAGGGTAGTGTGCCCGCCGGCCTCGACCATCGGCACGAGTGTCAGCGGAAACGGCGCCGACTGGCAGGGGAGGTACGTATGTCCGGGGTCACGCAGAACCGTCTCCAGCACACCGGTCGTCGCATTGCTCATCTGTCCGATCTCCGCGGCGTCCCAGGGCACTTCCTGTCGCCGTTCGCTTTCCACCTCGTCGATCAGCTCGGCGGGTGAACGGTCCCCGGAAGTGTCGAACGTCAGGTCGACCCGGTTCTCGAACCCGCCGAGCACTCGGGGTGGCCGCGTCCGGTCGCCCCGCCACACCGGGATCGTCACCGAGCGGAGGCCGTCGCATCTGCCGGTGACGACCGCCGCGGCAGCGGCCACCGCCGCCGTCACGTCCTCGCGGGCCCGGATCAGCGGGTGAGTGGAATGCAGTACTGCCGTGCCCCATCCACGCAGTGTCCGACCGTGCCGATGACGGCGAACGGGATTCGCGATCACCGTGTGGGCGTCGATCGCACCAATGACCACGTCGCACAGGAGCGTGAGCGAGGCCGTGTCGAGATCACGCCGGTCGGCGACCACGACCAGATCGGCCATCTGGTCGGTGTACCGCACCAGGACTGCACGCACCACCGGACCGTCGACCGCGACGGGCCGCCGGCACTCGGCGACGAGCCGGCGCCGTGCCTCCTCCGAAGCCGAAACGGCGGGCACGTCCTCCACCCACAAACGAGTCGGTCGGGTCGCCGGCTCCCACCAGCGACGGGACGCGGTGTCCCACCGCGCCGCAAGCGTCTCCGACCACACCCCGCTGGGCAAGCGCACCGTCATTGCATGGCCGAACGACGTGCGCACCGGCCCGGACCTCCCCCAAGGGGATTGGTGCATAGAGCAATCCTAGTCGAGAAACGCGCGACGACCGGAGCTTGTGCCTCCACGGCGAACAACGCGCGAGTCGCCCTCAGCGTGCCGTGAAACCGCCGTCCACCGTCACCACGGTACCCGTGACTCCACGCGCGTCGTCGGACGCGAGCCACCGCGCCGCTGCCGCGACCTCACCGGGTTCGACGAGCTTGTTGGTCGGCTGGGCCTGCACGAAGACCGACTCGTGCTCGTCGACGCCGACTCCCAGGGAGCGCGCGATCTCTGCGAGCATCCGCCCTTCGTACTCACTGCTGTCCCGCACCGATCCCGGGCACAGCGCATTCACCCGCACCCCGCTCGGCGCGTAGTCGAGGGCGACGGCCTTGGTGAGGCCGACGAGGCCGTGTTTGGCCGCGACGTACCCGGCGAAGTGGCGATACCCGACGAGCCCGGCCGTCGAGGCGACATTGACGATGCTTCCGCTTCGCTGGGTCACCATGATCCGGCCGACCGTCGCGATGGTCCGCCACGCCCCGGAGAGGTCGACGTCGAGCATCAGACGCCACTCCGATTCGGCGATGTCGTGCGCCACCTTCCCGGACGGTGCGGCGATTCCCGCATTGTTGAGCAGCACGTCGAGGCGACCGAATCGTTCGTGAGCCACCTGTACCGCGGCCCTGATCTCCGTGAGCTCACGGACGTCCACCGCCTGGGTCAACACCGTCGCACCGTGCTCGCGGCACAACTCCGCGGTGTAGTCGAGCTGACTCTGCGAACCGAGTGGGTACGGCACCCCCGGCAGGTTCCGGGTGATGTCGACGAGCATGAGATCAGCCCCGGCCGCTGCGAACTCGACGGCGCAGGCACGGCCGATCCCCCGCGCCGCGCCGGTCACGAAGGCCGTCTTCCCGGCGAGGTCGGCGCTCACCGAGCGCCCTCGCCGAGTTGCGCAGCAAGCAGTCGTACCAGCGCGTGCGGGTGCTCGGCAAGATACATGTGCCCGCCGTCGACCTCGAGCACCGCAGTCCCGGCAGTCGTCGCCGCCGCCCACTCCGCCACCTGAGCGACACCGACGAGGTGATCGCTGCGCCCGCGCAGAGCCGTGATCGGGACGTCCAGCGGCGGGTGCGGTGGCGGTCGATAGTTTTCGTGCATCTCGACGTCGGCGCGGACGACGGGCAACAGCAACTCCCGTAGTTCCGGGTTCGCCAGCGCGGGATGGGAATACCCGGCCAGATCACCCACCTGGGCGAGGAACTCCGCATCCGCCAACGACGACGCCCGGATTTCCCGCACGGTCGCCGGTCCGGGCGATCCGCTCACGAACAGGCGGGTCAGCGCGACGCCCCCGTCGGCGGCCAGGCGGTGCGCCAGCTCGTAGGCCAGGACCGCACCTAAGCTGTGCCCGAACACGGCCACCCCGGCAGACTCCCGGACGACCGGCAGCACGCGCGGCGCCATGTCGTCGACGGCGGCGTCGACCGAGGTGAGCAGGTCCTCACCGAAGCGTTCCTCACGGCCGGGGAGCTGCACCGGGAGGATATCCAGTCCCCTCGGCGCATAACCCTGCCAATCGCGGAAGAAGGATGCGCCCGCACCCGCGTACGGCAGGCACACCAGTGTCGCAGGCACCTTTGCCGCCTCCTTCCACGACGCCGAGGAAGACCGGTTACCTTCGACCCTAGGCCGCGCCCCTTTCCCGGTGTGGGGATTCGTGTGCACCCTCCGGTGCTGCGGAGCGACCGTTGGGACAATCAGAATGTCAGTAGATCCATCTCTGGCGCATGAGTTCAGATGAAGTTCGACCCCAATGTCGCACTCCCCCAGCGTTCCCGCGCAGAATGCTGCCCGTCACCATGTACGGAGCGAAGCACCTGGAGAACTGGTCGGAAATGAGGTGACGTGCCCCGCCACGTCACGCCGCGCCGCGGCCCATCCGGTGTATCCGTCACCGCTGTCGTCGACACCATGCTCCCACCCCACACCCGGTCTCCAATTGAATCAAACTGGTTTGATGCATCTGGTGTTACCCTCGCGGGGTGGTGCTGTTGCGTCAACCCGTCCCGTCATTCGTGCAGCTGGCCGCTCATCCGTTGCGGTGGCAGCTGTTGACGGTACTGTCCGGCAGCGACTACCGGGTCCGGGAGATGGTGACGCTGGTAGGTGAGTCGCAGAACCTGATCTCCTACCCCCTGCGCCTGCTGCGCGACGGCGGGCTGGTGAGGGCCACACGCAGCACCTTTGACGGCCGCGACAGCTACTACCACCTGGATCTGGACCGCTGCACCGAGATGCTGGCCGGTACCGGCACCGCGCTACACCCGACACTCGGCCGGACCTCCACACCCCCGCCGTTCGACCCGAAGACACCCCTCGCCGTGCTGTTCGTGTGCAGCGGCAACAGTGCCCGCTCCGCGATCGCGGAAGCTCTGCTGCGCGAGCACACCAGCGGCCGAATCGACGCAATCAGCGCCGGCACCCACCCCAAACCGGGCATGCATCCCAATACGGTGCGCGTGCTGCGCGACGAGTTCGGGATCGACATCTCCGACCAGCAACCCCGCCACCTCGACACACTCGCCGACCGCCGGTTCCAAGCGGTAGTCACCCTGTGCGACAAGGCCCGCGAAGTCTGCCCGGAGTTCGGCAACGACACGCGCTGGATCCACTGGAGCATCCCCGACCCGACACGATGCGGCACCGGCGAGGACACCTACCCGACCTTCGAGGCCACCGCCGCCGAGATCGACGCCCGCATCCGGTACCTGCTTCCGACCCTCACCACCAACCCGTGAAAAGGAGTTCCCGATGACCCCACCCATCGAATACGCCAGCGTCCGCTACCTCGTCGACGACGTGCCCGCAGCGATCGACTTCTACACCAGCCACCTCGGCTTCACCCTGCACACCAATCCCGCCCCCGCCTTCGCCGACGTGATCCGCGGCTCTTTGCGACTACTGCTGTCCGGCCCGGCCAGTTCAGGTGCGCGCGCCACCCCCACCGACATCACCGGGCCGGGCGGCAACCGTATCCACCTCATCGTCAGCGACCTCGACGCCGAGATCACCCGACTGCGCGATGCCGGTGTCGCCTTCCACAGTGATGTGGTCAGCGGCCCGGGTGGTCGCCAGATCCTGCTCGCCGACCCCGCAGGAAATCTGATCGAACTGTTCCAGCCCACCGCACATCGGTAGGCCTCCACACCGATCACCTGAGCCGACGACACCGTCGGGACGGCGTGTCACACGACCTGCCTTCCTTCCCCGACTCGGCGTCGATGCCTCTACGGCGACTCACCATGGCCGAGATCAGGCCCGATGCGACCACAACCTGCCCCAACATCAACGACGCCGGCAGTATCAGCAACTCCCACCCCGTCGAACCATAGGCCTGCGACCCTCCCGACCAACGCGGCGATCAGCCCGACCGGCGTCGGGAGCAGAACCATCAGACCGAGAAGTGGTCCAGGCTCGACCATCCCCGTTCCTACCAGTTGCGGCACGACGAACAGCCACACCGACACAGCGCACAGCACCGAGACGACCGATACGATCGTGAGCACCTTCATCGCATCAAACTGAACCAGACTTCGGACTCACCCCGGCCGTCCTCCATTGCAGGTGGCACACCGTCAGCCGATCTCGCATGCGGCGACCGCGTCGCCGGATGCGAGAGTCCCGCTCATGGATCAACACCAAACCGCGGTTGGCTACGGGCGCCAGACCTGGACGACCGTCGGTAGTCTCGAAACATGGGCAAGCCCACGGTCCCGAGCGGCACGGTGCACAGAGTGCCTGCAGATCTACGAAAGGCGTTGGCCGACGACGGCCCGGCGCTGGCCGCGTGGAATGACATCACACCACTGGCACGCAATGAGTGGATCTGCTGGGTCGAGGATGCCAAGCTCGATGAAACGAGACAGCGTCGAATCACAAGGACGCATACCGAACTGGCTGAAGGCAAGCGCCGCCCATGCTGCTGGCCTGGGTGCAGCCACAGGGAGAAGACCGGTAGGTAGAACCGTGATCGACCGCTTTCCGCGGACGATCTCGTTGATCCGTCGCGGTGGAGCGCCGGTGGCGTGTGGCGAGGCGGTTCTGTGTGACGCCGAGTGGCAATCTCCAGCCCGAAACGGGGATTTCCCCGCCCTCGGCGGTGTTGGGGGTTTGGCTGACAGGGCGAGCCGGGTCGGATACAACTGAGAGGGCATCGACAGTGACGCGGGCGGATCACCCCCGCGATGGGACCGGCCGACACCACACGTCCGGTGGCCGATGCGTTCAGCGAAGGAGTAAACGTTCGTGCTCGAGAACGAAATCCACCCCGTGGTCCGCATCCCATCCCCGCCCGCCGCTCCGCTGCCGCGCCGACAAGCGAATCGCCCGGACCGGTCACCGACCGTGGGTACTGGCCAGTGCGGGGCCGTGCAGCGACCCCTGGCCGCCGATCCGGATCGAAAACCAGCGGGCACGGACCCGAGCAAATCCTCGTCGATACCCGACGATCCGATCATCTGGCCCGATCCCAGCCCGCTCGCCGACTGGTGGGACCAGGTACTCGGCCGGCCCTCGGCCACCTGAGAGCCCGCGGTCCTACTCGAATGTGTGGAATCCCGGCCGCCACGTGTCGTCGTCTCGGCGGAAAGCACGGTCATCGCGGGCGCGGTGTGCTCTGCTGAGACCACACAGGAGCCGGGAGGTGCGGTGTGCGAGCTGGGGTCGGTGGACTGGTGCCAATGCGCCCAACCGAGGCGATGTTCGTGCTCTTCGAATCCCCGTCGCACCCGATGCACGTGGCCACCCTGACCCTGTTCGATCCCCCACCCGGCACCGCACCCGGTGCCCACGCCGCCGAGATGGTCGCGCGCTTGCGCGCGCACACCGAGGTCGCGGAGTTGTTCCGCAAACTCCCCTCCCGCCCGCTGCACGGGTATCCGTGGTGGCGGTTCGAGAAGCACATCGATCTCGGATATCACGTGCGGCACACTGCCGTTCCCGGTGACGGCACGATGGCCGAGCTGCTGTCGCTCGTCTCGCAGATGCATTCGATGCCGCTCGATCCCCAGCACCCGATGTGGGAGATGCACGTCATCGAGGGCCTGACAGACGGGCGCACCGCGGTGTACACGAAGTTTCACCTGTCGCTGACCGACGGAGCCTCCGGGATGCGGCTGCTGCACCGCGCACTCACGGTCGACCCGGACCTCCAGGACTGCCCGGCGCCGTGGAGCCCGTCGGTCGCGGCCCCCACTCTCCAGCCCTCCCTCGACCCCCGCGGGGTGCTGCGGTCCGGCCTGGTCACCACGCGGGAGCTGACGGCCGCCGTCCCCACCCTGATCCGCGCCGGCTACCACGGCTTGACCGAAGAACACCTGACGTTGCCGCTGCAGTCCCCGCCGACGATCTTCAACGCCCCGACCGGCCGCGCCCGCAAGGTCGCCGCCCGATCCTGGCACCTGAAAAGACTGCGCCGGCTCGCCGCCTGCACCGGCGCCCCATTGGATGTGGTCGTGTTGACGATGTGCGCGGGAGCCCTCCGCGCATATCTGCTCGAGCAGTACGCCCTCCCCGACGCGCCGTTGACCGCGATGCTCCCCGTCCCGCTCGACCTCGGCGAGTCGCCCACCATCGGGCCGGGCGGCAACCGAGGGATCGGCGCAATGGTGGTGTCCCTGGCCACCGACGAAAACGACCCACTCACCCGCCTGGCGCGGATCGCCGACTCCGTCGCCCATACCAGTGGAATCGTCGCCGCCCTGAGCCGTACCCAATTCCAACTGGTCAGCGTCCTGACGTTGAGTCCGATCATGCTCGACCCGGTTCGCCGGGTCCTCGACGACATCCCGCCGCCGTTCAACGTGATGATCTCCTACACCCCGGGACCGGCTCGCCCGCGGTACTGGAACGGCGCCCATCTCGACGCCGTCTACCCGATCCCGACCCTCGCGCGCGGCCAGGCGTTGAGCATCACCCTCACCAGCCGGTCCGGGCAGCTGCACGTCGCGGTCGTCGGCGACCGCACCGCGGTCCCTCACCTGCATCGGATCATCGGCCACCTCGACAGCGCCCTGACCGACCTCGACACCGCGGCCCGCACCGCCTCCCCGTGACACCGCGACCGTTCACGGGGGCACGAATTCGTTTCAGGCTCAATCGCGGCCTCATGTCAGCGGTCGGAACGGCGCAGCTGCGGCTGATCCTCGCCGAGGCCACCGGCCACCCCCATTGCCTCCGACGGATAGGGGGAGCAATGTGAGACACGGGGAAATGACCGGCGACGCCGCGTCGGCGCCGCCCTGAGGAGAAGGGTGCCGATCGTGTTCGCACGCTCAACCACAATTCAAGCGCATCCGTCGTACATCGATGCCGGGATCAAGCACGTACGTGACACCGTGATGCCGGCGCTGGCGGACACCGAGGGCTGCCTCGGAATGTCCCTGCTCGTCGATCGCGACTCGGGCCGGTGCATCGCGACCAGTTCGTGGCGGGACGAGGAATCGCTACGCGCCAGCGAGGGACCGGTGCTGAAGCTGCGTGACGACGCAGCCGAGATCTTCCACGGCACCACGGAGGTGTCGCGATGGGACATCGCTGTCATGCATCGCGACCACCATTCGGATCGCGGGGCCTGTTGCCGGGTCACGTGGATCAAGACGGAGCCGGCCCACATGGACCGCGCCGTCGACGTGTGGAAGATGGCCGCACTACCCAAGATGGAGGAACTCGACGGCTTCTGCAGCGCCAGCCTGATGCTCGACCACGCCGCGGGTCGCGGGGTGTCGTCGCTGACCTTCGACAGCGCCGAGGCGATGGAACGCAACAGGGAACGGATCGACGGAATCCGGGACGAAGGAGTGCGCGAGGCGAACGCCGAGGTGCTCGATACTTGCGAGTTCGAGCTGGCCATCGCGCATCTGCACGTCCCCGAGATGGCGTGACACTGTCGAACTGTCGAGAAGGACAACCCCACCCGGTTTGGACGGCGGCCGCAGCGGCTGGCCGTCGTTCGAGACGGACACCGACGACGAGAAGCTGTCTGTGTGGATCGATCCCCGACCACAACGTGATATCGAGGGTTGCGCCGAGTGCGCGACCTGGCGTTCCCACCTGCAGCTCGCCAGTGCCACAACCGATCTGAACCCGCGATAGCGTTGTCGAGCAGCGGGTGACGCTGTCGAGATCACGATGATTCAGCGGCCGACGATACCTGCCCTGACTGGTCGGATCCGTGTCGGTGCCGCGATGGCGACCGTCACGACGCCGGGCGAAAGCTTGAGCGCCCGGCGTCTTCGGCGCGCACTGCGCACTTGTCCGACTTGTCCTATCCGGGACCTTCGGCCTCGCGCGGTGGTCCGCGCGTCCTGTACAACTGAACAGGGATGCCGGTTTGTGACATGAACCACACCTACCCGTTATCTTACGAACCGATTACCTGAGCTGAACCATCGGATGTACCCGCAGTGGCAGTGCGGATACTCGCCCCGGGGACAGACTGGAAGGAGACCTCATATGCTGCCGATGTCGCCGACCGATTCGTTGTTCCTCCTCGGTGAGTCGCGGGCGCATCCGATGCACGTCGGCGGCCTGGCGATCTTTACTCCACCGGACGGCGCGGACGCGGCCGCGATGGGGGCAATGTTCGAGGCGGCGGCTGCCTCGGACGAGGTGGCGCCGCTATTCCGCAAGCGGGCCCGCCGGTCGCTGACCACCCTGGGACAGTGGGGTTGGGACACCTCGACCGACGTCGATGTCGACTATCACGTGCACCGCAATGCGCTCCCCCGACCGGGCGGCATGCCCGAACTGATGACGTTGGTGTCCCGACTGCACGGCTCCCCACTCGATCGCAGCCGCCCGCTGTGGGAGATGCACCTGATCGAGGGCCTCGCCGACGGCCGCTACGCGGTCTACACCAAGATCCACCACGCACTCGCCGACGGCGCGTCCTCGATGAACCTGTTGCGCCGCAGCATGAGCGAGGACCCCTCCCGCAGGGGTATGCCCGCCCCATGGCAACCCGCCGCACCCGTCACGACGCCCGACGCGGCCAGGACTGCACCACTACCATCTCTGCCGACCAACCTGCGGGGCCTACCCGGTCAGGTCCTGCGCGGCGCCCGCGGCGCGGCCGGCGAGGTCGCAGGTCTGGCACCGGCACTTGCCGGCACCGTGGACCGCGCTCTCCGCGCCGAAGGCGGGCCGCTGTCGACGCGGGCACCGCACACGATGTTCAACGTCTCGATCGGGGGCGCCCGGCACTTCGCCGCCCGCACCTGGCCGCTCGAACGGATACGGCTGCTCGCCAAGCACGCCGACGCCACCGTCAACGACATCATCCTGACGATGTCCGCCGGAGCCTTGCGCAGCTACCTGCATGACCTCGGCGCGCTGCCCACAGACCCGCTGATCGCGATGGTCCCGGTCTCCCTGCGCCCCAACCCCTCCGGCACCGATTCGGAAGCCTCGAGCGGAAACCGGATCGGGGTCCTGATGTGCAACCTCGCCACCCACCTGCCCGACCCCGCCCACCGGCTCGACACCGTGCGCACCTGCATGCGCGAAGGCAAACACGCCCTGAGGGCGATGAGCCCCGCTCAAGTGCTGGCGATGAGCGCTCTCGGTGCCGCCCCCCTCGGTGTCGAGATGCTCCTCGGCCGGCGGGGGCCGCAGCGGCCGCCGTTCAACCTGGTGATCTCCAACGTCGCAGGACCCGACACCCCGCTGTACTGGAACGGCGCCCGCCTCGACTCGCTCTGCCCGCTGTCGATCCCTGTCACCGGACAAGCCCTGAACATCACCTGCACCAGCAGCGACGACCAACTCGTATTCGGGTTGACCGGCTGCCGGCGCACCGTCCCGAACCTGCACCCGATGCTCGACCACCTCGACACCGAACTCGACGCCCTCGAACAGGTGGTCGGCCTGTGACGCCACCCCTGGGTACGCCGTGACGGACGTCGCAGGGGCGGCCGCAATGATTGAAAGCCCTACTCGACACCAGTTTTCCCCGGACACCGACACAGCACCGATGTCCGCCCGGTAGGAAGGAATCCCGTGAACACCCACAAAGCACTGCTCATGCTGCTGCTCGGCGGCACCGCCGCCCTCGAGGTCCTCCTCCGCCGGCCCACCGCACGGCGCCGCGGACAGGGCGCGCCCTTCCACGCCAACGGCTGACACCCTCGGTCTCGTGGCTCGTTCACGCTGCGAGGCTATTTCAGGGCAAAGTGCGGGGCACGCGCCCATACTGCCCGGTCGGTCCACGGATGGGCGGCGGCTCGTACCGCCGCCTGTCCCCGACTGGTCACACAGCTAGAAGTCGACCCCGTGGCCTTCGAGCCACCGCGCGGGGGTGAACCACGGTGTATCGAGGTGGTACTCCTTGTCGAGGGCGTCCAAGATCGCATGCGCGTCCGCCCCGCGGTAGCTCTCGTACATTCGAACATGTAGCCCTGAACGCTTTTTCACTGCATCGAACAAGATGCCGTGACGGAACAGAACCGTCGAGGAATGGCGTACCACGATGTGGCCGCCGCGGTCGGCAGCAGCTCCGTCCACAACCTCCAGACACAACACCATGCGGGGATCTGTCGAGAGCACGACAAGCAGCAAATCCATATCGTGAGGTTTCGTCACCCCGTGCCATGGCCTTCTCCCCTCCGTGCCGCCTACCGCAACACAGTCGAGCGCCCGACGCCAGGGCCGACCTTCGACGATGTGCAACCGGCCACCGGACCTCAGCGGAGGAAGCGGACAATCCCCAGCAGACCCGGATGCGGAGACATGCGTAGTTCCGTGTTCGGTCGTCATACTCACGGCGTGCCCGTCGCCATCCGTCCCGAAACATCGGCCTGCCCCGCACTCGTCAGATCCGCGAACGGCTCCGCTGAGTCTCCCGTCCACCGCCCTCATCGCGGGCTGCGGAGGGTCGGCGTAACAGGGAGGTTCTGCGCTCGATAGATCGAGTATGGACAGACGACGCCCGAATCCGGACACCACGCTGGGTTACCTCGAGCAGCTCCCCGTCCTCGTGCTTCTGGACAGGCTGCCGGTGCCGGTCCTGGCTGTGGCTCAGGACGGTCTCGTCATCTACATGAATCGGGCTTTCGAACACATGCTGGGGTATCCGCAAGGCGCGCTCCGCGAGTGTTCGATCGGAGACCTGGTCCAAACTGTGTCCCCGCCTCGATCGGCCGTGACGGAACTGCACGAGTCGGCCGGCAAGATCGTCGCGCTCACGCATCGAGACGGGTCCACCGTGCGCGCCGCACTCAGTCGGTCAACGCTCGAGCGACACGACGACCCGGTCATGCTCGTCTGCTTCCAGGATGTGACCGAACAACTGTGGGGCGGCGGCAGCGCCCCACACTTCGAGTGATGTGCCGGTCTGTGCAGTTCGCGTGGCCTGTGCGGAGCAACCACATGCGGTGTTCGGCGTTCGCGAGGACTGCAGACGCCGGCGCCACGTCGTCGGCCGGCCCCGTCGTCCCTACCCGAGACGTCTAACTGGCATTCGTACCGGCGTGGTGCGCATTACGTGGCAGGCGCTTGGCGCGGATACTTCGCAATGCCACCATTTCGTCGGCGCGATCGCTGTGAAGGGTGCGTGTGGTGGTTGCCGTGCGGATGAAGTTGCCGATCTGCCGGATCGCGTGTTCCGCCTCGGGAATGAGATCGGCAGCCGCCTGGAATACATGGACCTGGCGGTCCCACACCTCGAGGGTGATCGGCACCCCGGCGGCCGCGAGGCGCTCGGCCATCAGCACCGCATCCGGGTAGAGCATCTCGGTGGACCCGACCTGGATCAACACCGGCGGCAGGTCGGCCAGGATGCAGTCAACCGGCGAGAGGCGCGGTTTCCCGGTAGTGCGGCGGCGAGCGCCCTGATCGGGCAAGCCGGCGAACGTGATGAGGACCGAACGCGGAAAGACCGGACACCGGTCGGCGCCCGGGTGGGCAAGCTTCCCCGCGGGATCCATGTCCGTCAGCGGTGACAGCGCGACCAGGCCCGCAGGACACGGCAGGTCCAGGTCGGCAAGCGTCAACGCCGTCATGAACGTCAGGTAGCCGCCGGCGGAATCACCGGCAATCACGATCTTCTCCGCGTCGAACCCGTGCCCGAGCAGCCAGCGGTAGCCGTCGACTCCGTCGGCAATCGCATCACGGATCGGATGTCTGGGCATCATCCGGTAGCCGACACTGAGAACCGCTGCCCCGGCGGACGCGGAGATCCGTGAAACCAGTCGGCGGTGGGTATTCAGCCCGCAGGTCAGGAAGCCGCCACCATGCAGGTACAACACCACTGTCGATGTTCCCGTGGTGCCGGCGTCGATCAATTCGGCGTCGCAGTTCTCTAGGCGCACGGGATGGCGGCCGACCCCACGGAGGGGCGGGACGATTCGGGCGGCGGGGTCGATCAGTCCGGCCGGCCACAGGGGACTCGGCCACTGGGCCCACACCCCGAGCAACGGTTTGACCGTCATCCGCAGTGTGTGCGCCAAAACCTGTGAGCGGAGGCTGGCCCCGGGGAAGAAGTCGGGCTTCGGGCCCGAGGGCGCGGGAGTCCGGGCTGCCACGCCTTCGACTACTTCGTCGAACGTCGCCGGGACCTTGTCCCAGCACGCCTGCACCGCGAAATGCGATAGGACGGAATGAAACAACGCATCACCATACATGGGCGGGCCCACCGTCTACTGTGTCAGGCGCGTGCAAGCCGCAAAGCTCCCCCGGGCATCAGATAATCCGTGCCGTGACGCGCCGACCTGGTGCCAGGCCCGTCGCGACCACTGTGCGCCGGGGATGCAATGCCTCGATCCCGTGGACCTGACAGTGAAACAAACTGCTTGTCTGTATCTTCGCGATGTTACATACCGTAAGATTGTTTGTAAAGCAATCGTGAAACCACACGGGACCGTGGAGTCATCAGATGTCAGCGACCAGGCAGAGTGCAGCTGGGCCCACGATCTTCCATTGGGCTACAAGCAGATCCGGGATCGAGAGGTATCGGATGAATCCCAGGATGACACCGCCATCAGTACAGGGGCACGCAGGTCGCATCGAGGGGCGGGCCGATGGAGTCTGAGAGAATGACACAACAGTCCCGCGCCGAGGCGACACGTCGCGCGACCATCCAGGCGGCCGCGGAGATGTTCGCGGCGAACGGATACGCGAACACCAACCTCGCCGACATCATCAGCCACCCGGGAATCTCCAAAGGCGCAGTCTACTTCCACTTCGCCTCCAAAGAGACGCTCGCGCGGGCGACGATCGACGAACAACACGCGATGTCGATGGCGGCGTGCCGGAACCTGTTGGACACCGCTCTTCCGCCACTCGAATCGCTGATCAGCATGTCACTCCTTGTGGTCGACCAACTCCTGACGAGCCCACTGATACGGGCCGGAGTGAGACTCACTGGCGAGATAGGTGATGCGCGCGGGACGGTAGCCGATCCCCATCGGGAGTGGGTGGAACTGGTGGCGACGATCGCCGATCGAGCGATCGATGACGGAGACCTCCTCCCGGGCACCGATTCCGAAGATTTCGCCAACTTCCTTGTCGCCGCGTTCGACGGCGTTCGAATGTGGTCCACACAGGGGAACACAACTCGAGATCTCCCGATCCGCACCGAGCGACTGTGGACATTCGTCCTACCCGGGATCGTCGACGCCCCACACGTCGAATACTTTCGCGAATATGTCCATCGCAGATGGCTTCACGCATCACTCGACACCGAGTGAGACATCGAAAACGATCGACAGCGCAGCCGACCTGACCACCCCGCGACCCGTCCGCGTGGTTGCCGAAGACGTGGCAGCGCCGATTGTGCCGCGGTGCGGCATCCGCGGGCAGAAAACCCCTCGCCGCGCACATCAGGCACCAACGGTTCGAGTTCAAGATCAGTCAGGGACAGAAGGGGAAGCAGGCCCAGAATGGGCGGCCCACACCACTGGCGCTTCCCCCGGAGATCCGGACACCCGCGATCACCGTTCGGTCCCTCCTCGACCGGCACGCCACCATCACGAACAGCTACAAATCGATCGACGAACACCGACCGGCATCTACCCACCTGCTCCCCCGTCACCCACACCCGTCGCTGACCCATCCAGCCCGCCGTCACCACACCCGGGCGGCAGGCTTTCCGCTATACAAAGCTGCATCGCCGTTACGATCGACAGAGCTTGGCGGCTAGTCAGACCAGACCGGGAGGACGACAGGGCGGTCCGAGATCAACTACGCATCGGTGTGCCAGGAAGGTTGCCGAGGACCTCTATGAACTTGGATTCCATCAACCTGTCGAGACTTCACGGGACACGGAGCAAACCCTGGAGACGATTCGTGTCTAGGTGGAGGTCTCGGGTGCCGTGATCTCGTCGCTGGACAGCTTTTCCACGGTACTGGTCAGCCTCGGCGAATTGCCCGATCTGTGTAGCGCGATCGGTGGCTGGGTCAAACGAGAAGGTGGGATTTCACAAGGCAGGTTGGCATCTGCGGAATCCAACCAGGAAGGACTGCATTTCATTGTGACGCTGTCGAAGCCCTCCGCGGCGAGCGCAACGGGTCGGGTCGAGTTTGACGAAGCCACGTCAACTACGGAGCACGAGTTCGTCACTCATATGCTTGGTGCGCTCCGCAACCATATTGCCGAGGCTCGCTGAAAAGGGACGCGCTTCGCCACGAGAACGCTTTCGACGCATGGCGATGCGCGCCCCGCCCACACAGCGGAGCGCGCCCACGACCGGGACATGCTGCAGCCCGACCGGGTCTGCGAGCGCACAGGATTGGGGTTACTCTAAAGTACGTCTGCCAACCTTCTTGCAGCGAGTTGAACGGCTTCCCACACCGTTGCGAACGGGGGCGCGTACGACAGATCCATGGCGGCGAGGTCGTCGACAGTCATCTGCCCCCATAGCGCTGCGGCCGCAGTGTCCATGCGCTTGCCAGAATTCTGGCCTCCGACGATCTGTACACCAAGGAGTCGTCTACTCCTCCGGTCTGCGATGATCTTAGTTGCGATCGGTGACCGCTCCGGCATGTAACCGCTGGCGGTTCCCCCACCGTGACGAGCGATTCGGGGCTGAACCCGGCGTCAATTGCAGCGTCGGTCGAAAGCCCGGACCGTCCCACTTCCACGTGCACATTTGGATTGGTGAATCTGGTTATGGCTGTCGACAACACGCCGGCAAACTGTTGCTTGCCGCCGACGACATTGTATCCGCAGATTCTGCCTTGCTTGTTCGCGTGTGTACCTAGAGGAGCGAACGTACGAGTACCGGTGATCCTGTCAATGACCTCACAGCAATCGCCGGCAGCCCAGACGTTTTCAGCAACTGATTGATTCTCATCCGGCAGGTATCCGCCAAAGTCTCCGACTGAGATGCCGGCGGCGACTCCCAGCTCAGTGGCGGGCCGGACACCGAGTCCGAGAACAACGACTTCTGCGAGGTACGTTTCTCCGTTACTCGCCGTCAGGGAGTGAACTCTTCCGTCAACACTGCGGATGCTCTCGACTGTGCACTCCGGGACAAGACGAAC
This sequence comes from Rhodococcus sp. LB1, assembly GCF_001583455.1. Lineage (NCBI taxonomy): Bacteria > Bacillati > Actinomycetota > Actinomycetes > Mycobacteriales > Nocardiaceae > Rhodococcus > Rhodococcus sp. LB1. The sequence goes on from NZ_LTCZ01000431.1 coordinate 29,143, forward strand.
GCCGCCTTCGACGAGGGCACTGTGCACGCGTGCGCTCATGTCCTGGTCGAGGTTACTCATCACCGAACTGCGGGTGATCAGCGTTGTCTCGAAACCTCGATCGACCATAGCTTCCGCCATCTCGACGCCGATGTAGCCGCCACCAACGACTACCGCATGTCGCGTGGTCGTGATGGAGTCGGAATCCGACGATTCCTCTGGCAGTACAAGAGTGAGCCACTGACGTGCATCCTCGAGGTTCTTCACGGGGAGGATGCCCGGTGTCAGATCGCCGTTGTCGTCAATCGCCCATGGCGGAATAACGGGGTGCGCTCCAGTTGCGAGCACGAGTTTGTCGAACTCCACTGTTTCGGATACGCCGACACTATTTTTATATGTCGCGGTGCGTGTTTCGATGTTGATGTCGGTCACCAAAGCATCGAGGCGAAGATCTACGCCCATTTCTCGGTGGCGTTCGGGCGTGCGTGCGATAAGTTCGTCTTGGTGCGCTACCGTTCCCGAGATCAGATAGGGCATTCCGCATGCCGAGTAGGAGGTGTCGCGAGTCCTTTCCAGCACCACTACCTCGATCGTGCGACCGTCGGCGCGTGCCGAACGTAGGGCTTGGTGCGCGGCGCTCATGCCAGCGGCGTCCGCGCCGACGACGACGACACGTTCGGAGTGTTCTGTGATTGTCATCAGCGGACCACTGCGTTCGCACACAGCGCTGCTACCCACGCTATGGTGCTTGTTGCGAGATGGCTCCCGCAGAGTGCGTCGATTTCGCGAATTCCTGTGGGGCTGGTTACGTTCACTTCAGTGAGCCTATCTCCGATGATGTCGATTCCGACAAAATGGAGCCCGCGTTTGACGAGCTCCGGACCGAGGGTTTTGCAGATCCTGCGATCGTTCTCTATGACTGTGTCGATTTCCACGCTCGCGCCCGCTGCCATGTTGAAGCGGAATTCGTCTCCCTCTGCGATGCGCCGGACAGCACCGACTGGGGTTCCACCGAGAACGATGACGCGTCGGTCCCCAGCCGTGACCGCGGGGATGTATTGCTGGACAACGACGTGTGTGGTTCCACGCTCGGTAGCGGTATCGAGGATCGAGTGCAGATTGGGGTCGCCAGGACTGAGCAGCATGATCCCGCGTCCGGCCATACCGTCTGTTGGTTTGAGAACGGCCCTCCCCCAGGACTGTACCGCGTCGATGATCTCGGTCTGATCTGCGGAGATGAGCGTCGGCGGGCCGAGCTGGGGAAAGCGAAGAGCAAAAAGCTTTTCGTTTGCGTCCCGCAGACCGCTGGGTAAGTTCAGCATGAGCGTACGCGCAGGATCGACCAGGTCGAGGATATATGTCGCCCGCAGGTAGTCGGCATTCACCGGAGGGTCGGTTCTCATGAATATCGCTGCCGCAGTGTCGAGAAAAATCTGCTCGGATTCGGTCGCGACGAACCAATTCGTTCCGACGATCCACTTACCGTCGATAAGCACTGCAGGCTGCAGCGTGACGTCGCGGGTCTGCGCTGTTGCCCGCCCAGCTGTCACGCCCAATTCGGCGATGGTAGTCACCAGGACGCGATGTCCCAGCGCCTGCGCTGCTTCCATCAGTGCCACTGTGGTGTCGTGGGCGGGGGCCAGCTCACTGAGCGGATCGGTAATGAACACGAACGTGAACCGTGAACCGACCGTATCGGTATTCGCTCTTGAAGGGATGACTTGTTGCCTCATGGGTCCGTCCTGTTTTGGGCGCGTCGGCGGGCGTGCGTACGATCGTTCGATGCACGGGTGTGGGGAGCCGTCGGCCCGCGCTCGGTAAGACGCGCTCGTTACTGGAATGTTGCGACGAGCCGACCTCTCCATTCATGCGTCTCAGCGTTTTACCCGGAGCACCCTGAAATTGGTGTATTCGAGGATCCCGTGGATTGACTGTTCGACACCCAATCCTGACTGTTTGATTCCGCCGAAGGGGACATCTGATGTCAGCACTGGATGCTGATTGACCCACGCAGTTCCGGCTTCCAGGCGATTCGCTACTTGCACTGCGCGCTGTTCGTCCGTGGACCACACCGAGGCGCCGAGACCGAGATCCGAATTGTTGGCGCGCTCGACGGCGTCGTCGATGTCGGTGTAGGTCAGGATCGGCAGGACCGGTCCGAACTGTTCTTCCTTGACCAGCGGAGTCGTGTCGTCGACACCGCGGACAAGGGTGACCGGGTGGAAGTAGCCGGGGCCCTCGGGCACCTCACCGCGAAAATACACGTCGGCGCCGCGGTGGGCCGCATCATCGACATAGCCACGCACCTTGGCGAACTGGGCAGCATTCTGGACCGGGCCCATGTCGACGCCCTCGTCGAGCCCGTTGCCGACGACCATCGTCTTGGCCACTTCGGCGAGTGCTTCTTCGATCGCTGACGCGAGGTGGGCAGGGACGTAGAGGCGTTTGAGGCCGGCGCAGACGGCACCGCAGTTGGACAGCGCCGCCCAATAGAGGTCGTCGGCCATGGCTGCGACGTCCACGTCGTCGAGAACGATTCCCGCGTCGTTCCCTCCGAGTTCGAGGGTCAGCCTCTTCAACGTCGGACCCGCGCCGGACATGATCGACTTGCCTGCCCGCTCCGAACCAGTGAAGGTGATCTTGTTGATCCCCGGATGGGATGTCATCGCACGACCCAGGTCGTCTCCACCACTCAGGATTTGGAGAACACCGGCGGGAAGGGCCTGTTGGAGTAGTTCACCGAGCCGGAGGGTGGCCACCGGGGTCAGTGGCGAAGGTTTGAGGATGATGGTGTTTCCGGTGACAAGCGCCGGGCCGATCTTCCATAGCGCCAGTAGCAGGGGGTAGTTCCACGCGGTGATCGCACCGACTACACCAACAGGCTCGCGATGAATCTCGATGTACTCGTCGTCGTTGTCCCGATAGATCTCGACCGGGATGTCGGTACTCGCGTACCGACTGAGACCTCGAAGGCCGGAATCGATCTCGCCGGCGGCCTTGGCTAACGGCTTTCCCTGTTCCAGCGTCACCAGCATGGCGAGTTCGTCGATATTCGTGCGAATCAGTTCGACAACGTTTCGAACGATTTCCTGTCGCACGGCGATGCCCAATTCACGCCAGCTGGGGGCCGCACGTCGACCGGCATCCACAGCAGCGTCAAGATGCTCGACGCCAGCGTCAGGGACTTCAGCGAAAACTTTACCGGTCGCGGGGTTGATCACCCGGTTGACGGCCGAGGTTGTCACGATCTGTCCATCGATGGTGAGACCGGGCGCCTTGTCGGCCGCCAGGGCTGGGGAGTTGCTCATGCGGGGGATCCTTCGGGTCGGAACAGACGTTGGAACTGCTCTGCGTTGTAGATGTTCTGTCGCGCCGCTTCTTCGCGTGGGTCGGAGATCTTGACCTTCGCGGCCGGGCGTGCTGCGATTCGGTCCGACCACGCCTTCAGATTCGGATAGTCCGAGACCGTAATTCCGTGCCCGCTGGCAACTCTGGTCCAGGTGTAGGTCGAAATGTCCGCTATCGAGTACTCGCCGGCCAGATAGTCGCGATCACGGAGCCGGTCGTCGAGTACCTTGTACAGGCGTGCTACCTCACCGACGTATCGGCTGCGGGCGTAGGGGTTGTCGATCCCCTGTTTGGGTGCGTGGGAGACGAAGTGGGCGGCCTGTCCTGCCATCGGGCCATGGTTCGCCACCTGCCAGAACAGCCAGCAGAGCGCATCCTGGCGGCCGCGGGGATCTGTGGGCAGCAGTCGTCCGGTCTTTTCGGCAAGATACTGCAGAATGGCCCCCGTCTCGAAGATCGCGATTGGCTCGCCTCCGGGGCCATCGTGATCGACGATCGCCGGGACCTTGCCGTTCGGATTGATTTCGAGATACTCGGGGGCGAATTGATCCCCTTCTTTGATGTCGGTCCAGATGATCTGGTATTCGAGCGAAAGCTCTTCGAGTGCAATGAGCACTTTTCGCACGTTCGGGCTTGTGTAGTAGTAGAGGTCAATCATCGACGATGCTCCAAGAAGGTCGGTTACCGGCGGGTCAGATGTCGTACTGCTTGCGGATGCGTTCCAGGTACGCCATCAGGTTCGGTTTGGTCTGGACGTACCCGGCGCCCAGCCAGTCCTGTGGTTGGTCGGCGATGTGCCGGATGATCGAGTACACGGTTGCGTCGATGGAACGCAGTTCGCTTCCGAGGAAGTACTCGCTGTCTCCGAGGAAATCCGAGAGAGCATCGACATCTGCACGGAAGAAGTCGACGACTACTTCAGCCTTCCGTCGTCCCATTCCCTGGCCATTGAAGCCCTCGACGACTCGGACACGGAATGCGTCCAGGAATGCCCGCAGCTCCGGGGTCACTTCGCCGCCGCCGACGATGCAGGGGATGTACGTCTCCCAGCCCGAATCTTCGCGGTAGCGCGGCTGGATGATTCCGCTCCAGTAGAGGTGCTCTTCGACCAATCGGCTGAACGACAGGGACAACGCCCGGTCTTTGGCAGACAGGTCAGCGTCGAGCTTGTCGCCGAACTTGTCCTTCAGGTAGGCGATGATCGTGTTGGAGTCGCCGACCTTGGTTCCGTCGCTGTCGACGATGTACGGCAGTTTGCCGTGGGGTGAGTCCTGGTCGAGCGTTGCCAGGTCCTGCGTCTTGTGCTCGAACTCGACACCCGTGAACGTCATGTAGTTGACAATCTTGGTGACGTAGGGGCTGATGTCCGGAACACCGAAGGCTGGTGTGTATCCGTAGATGGTGATCATTGTGACTTTGTATTCCTAGTCTTGGTCGACAGGGTGCCCGGCGGTCCGCAGAGGCGGTCTACCACTGCAAGAAAGTGCCATTCGAATGCTGGAACCGGCCCGCGTTCTCGGGGGTGAGGTTGTCGATGTTCTTGATCAGTCCGGCGGCGGCCTGTTCCGGGGTGATGTAGGTGTGCTCGCCGGGGAAGTCCTTGGTCAGGTCGGTGGCGACCATGCCCGGGTGGAGCATCAGTACGCTGATGCCGTTCTTGGACAGGTCGTGGTGCAGGTTCAGGCCGGCCATGTTGGCGGCGGCCTTGGAGATCCGGTAGCTGTACATGCCACCGGAGGTGTTGTCTCCGAGGGATCCGACCCGGCTGGTGACGATGCCGACCTTCGCGCCGTCGTTCAGTAGGGGACGCACCGCTTCGATCGTGCGCAGCGGTCCGAGGGTGTTGATCTCGATCTGTTTGCGGACCAGGTCGTAGTCGATCGACCCCAGTTCGTCGAGCCACATGACCCCGGCAACATGGATCAGAACGTCCAGTTTGGTACCCGCTGCGGCGAGCCGTGACGCGAGCGCTTCGACCGATTCCTGCGATGTGACATCGACGTTCGGCTCGACGGTGATGCCGTCGGCGGTGAGGTCGGCGCCGTCGAACAGGCAGGCGGCGATGACGTTGTCGCCGCGCTCGTGCAACTGGCGGACGATCGAGTGTGCGATGCCCTTGTCGGCACCGACAACCAATACTGTGGACATAGTGTCTTTTCCTTTCAGGCAGTGACGCCGACAACGGCGCTCTGCTCGGATCCGATGATCTTGGTAGCCGCAAGCTCGGCGATTTCTTCACCAGTGAACCCATACTCGGCAAGAATTTCGGCATTGTGCTGGCCGAGTAGCGGCGCTCCGCGTGGCGCTTCCGGAACGGTGCCGAGGAACCTCGCGGGAACCCGGGCTTGCCGCAGGCGTCCGGCTACGGGGTGAGTCGATTCGACAATAATTTCGGCGGCTTTGACCTGCGGGTGTTCGATGACCTCTGCCCGCGTGAGAATGGGCGCCGCTGGCACGTCGAACTCGTCGAGCACGGTCAACCAATCAGCTGAAGCCCTGGTCAGAAGTACTTCCTGAATCAACTCGAGGCGCTCGTTGATGTACTTCGATCGCCCAACTGCCGTTGTGAAGCGCTCGTCCTCGATCCATTCCGCGTGATCGAGGGCTCTGCACATGCTCTGCCATTCGCCATTGCTGTTGGTGGCGACGGTGATATAGCCGTCGGCGGTCTGGTAGATCAAGTC
>NZ_LTCZ01000432.1:0-6342 GCF_001583455.1 Rhodococcus sp. LB1
AAGCCCGCCTCGAGGCGGGCCACGGCGATGACCGCCTCCTCGTGCGCGCGGGCCACACCACCGACCAGATCACAGTCGAGGGAGCCGATCATCGGCTGGATCGACACGTCGACGGTCTCCAGGGTGCGGTCCGCGCGCGAACCCTGCCGATGACGCGGATTCCAGTCCCGAGTCTCGATGCGGTGCTCCGGCCAGATCACACGCCCTCCCCCTGGTTCGGTGCAAACGTAGACAACAGAGATGTTAGCGTACTTTTGCTATCTTAAACGTAGTCAACGGCGCTTTGGTGTACAAAGGGTGGCAGAACACCCCGCAGGTCGGCTCCTGATTTTCTCCACCCTGCAGACCACCGCCGGATTCAGTGACACCGTCACCGTCGAACCCGACCCCACACCATGTCCCCGAACCATGCCGGGAACCTGACTTCGCCGCGACCGAAACAACCTGCCCGGACTGCCGCTCCGTTCGAAAAGCTGATGGCGTTCGACCGCCGCGACGAATGGTCTGACCACACCACCTCTCTCTCGCAATGATTCGACACGCCTTCCAACCCTTCTGCGGGACTTAACTTCCAAGTAGATATCCCTGACGCATCGCCTCGGCCGTGTCGAGTGAACTTGTCGGTGACTGTCGCCCGCCTAGGGAGAGGGCGGCCCAGATACCCCAGCGGATGACATCCACGCGCACCCGAACGCAGCGCCCGGTCGTCGCACGAATGCGACGTGCTCGCTGCCCTCCGCCGGATTTCGTGTAGACCCCGACTACGGGACGGTCAAACCTGGCGGTGTTCTCCCCAGTGGAGTTCCAGCCACTGACGTTGTTCGGAGCTCAGGTCGATAGTGAGTTGCCTGCCGTGAAGTTCCTGGTACACGCACGTGAGGACAGATGGCTCAGAGTAAGTTGTCGTTGCCCGATTCCGGCGATCGTCAGGCCTGGTTGGTGATGACGAAATCGGCGTGCCGCCGCCTCGGAGGGGGAAGCAAGTACGACGACAACCCCGCCAGCCACTACAGCTGGGACAGCACCGTCCCGAACCACCTGAACGTCCGTGCCGGTGACATCATCCTGCGAGGGCGTCGCCGATATTTCAACAGCCCGTCCGCCGGCGCGGCACGTGCGCTCGATGGTGCTGTGGCGACACGGATCGTCATCACACTCGCCGAGGTCACCGGCAGCATCCTCTCCCCCATCAACTCGGTTCTGTGCCAATTCGATTCCGTCGCCGCGAACTTCGTCTTGCAATACGGGCACCTGGACGGAGAACGAACGGGCATTCAGGCACATCGCCCAAGCCATGGCCGACGACGGGGTGTTCTTCGGCTCGACCATCCTCGACACCGGTGTGCACCACACTCCTCTCAGCCGCACCCTGAACAGCCTCTACAGCGGGCCGATCACACCGTTCCACAACCGCGGGGACGACCTCGACGGATTGCATACGGCTCTGGCCGCCGCGTTCAAGGAGGTCGAGATCACCGTCGCTATGTTCGCCGCCCGCCGCCCGCGACGTCCCGGCAGCTGATGCGCCGCCGGGACCGCTGGCCGCGGTAGTCGCCGGGATCGCGGTCTATCTGGCCGCGTTCACCTCTCACCCCCCCCACAGGAGATTTGCCGCGGACACCACCGCTTCCCCGAGGACGTGCTCAACCAGTACGAACTCGTCATCGCCGAACAGCACTTCAGCCGAGCAAAGATGCCCATCGTGGCCGCGCACTGCACCCTCCACCTCGTCTCCGGCCCCCGAACCACCCCCCACCGTCTTCGTGGTCGATTGGCACGCGACCGGACTGGCCCTCGCCGGTGTCGTCCTCGCCGCCGGCGGCGTCTGGCTCCGGTGGCGATCGCCGCGACGAGCGAGCGTTAGGGGACGTCTATCTCCGCTGTCCAGATGGCACTACTCGTCCGGGTCAGGACTCGACCGGGACCAACCGCTCCAGGCGGGCATGGCAGGGGAACTGCCCCGGGGACGTCGCCGCGCATCGACTCGATCACCGCGCCCTCGCCGTCGACGCATGCTCGTGCGGATGGATCTGGCGGAGATCGTCGACCAGAGGCGCTCACCGAGCACTACGCCGCCCACTGCATGCCCTGCCCGCCACCGGAATCGCTCCACAGCTCCCCCCATCCGCCCCGTCGGAAGCCGAGGTGTGCACGGGCAGAGTTGGCGGCAAGAGCGCTTCTGGTGTCGAGGACAGACATGCCCACCCTTCGGGTGTTGCACCAAATTTGCACACCACTGCGGAAGCCCCGATCCGACAGCGAGCACAACCCGGAAACTGTCAGCGTCCGATCCAGCACGCGTCGCCGAACCCGCAATCCGGTCCGGCGCGGCGTTCATTCCCGTCGCCTGCCGCCGCCGCACCATGGGCGAACTGGTAGACAGACCAGATGTGGTGGAACGCTCTGATCAGGAGGCCCCGATGCCACGACCATCATCATGGGTGAGGACGACGGCCTCCGCCCTCGGTGAGGAGCTGGCACGGATCGGTCTGACCGTCCCCGCCGACCGACTCGAGGACCTACTCACCGACCGAGTCGCCGCCGTGGCAGAGCGGATGCACATCACCGAACGCACCGCCCGCCGGTACTTCGATCATCACGCCCTGCGCACCCTCGCCCGTGAACTGGCCCTGCGCATCAAAGATGAGGCACCCGGCGCCGACCTGCTGACACTGCCCCGCACCATCACCATGCCCCTGCCCACCCTCGGTGCGACAATCGCCGCCCTCGTCGAGGTCGCCGCCCTCACCGGCGCCAACACCGGTCCCGACGAGCCGACGACAGCGATGTCGATGATCTCCACCCTCGGCGTCCTGACCAGAGAACACGACGGCAACCTTCCCACAGTAGTTGTGCCGGAGCCGCTCGTCGTCCGAGCGGTACGGATCATCGACAACACCGCCGACCTCGTACACCAAGGCTGCACACTCCCACCAGGCGTCGCCGAGGACGTACGCCCCCACCTGCGGAAGGCACTGAGCGACGACGCCGCCCGGCTACGGGCACTGATCCCCGACACCGGCCGACGGACCGGCCCGGGCCTGTGGGCGGTCCCCGACGATCCCCGGTGAACACCGCGACTGCCCCGAATGCATTCGTGTCGCAGAAACGAAGGAGAAACGAGATCTTCTGGGTAGTGGCTTCGGTGTCCTCGGCCGGTTTGCTCTCGGACAGGTTGAGCGTGGGCAGCCCGTACTCGCCGGTCGGCGTGGTCCCGGTGACCACACCACCGCCCGTCGAAGTCAACGCTGCCGCCCGTGCCGATGGACGTCACCCATTCCGCGCCTTTCATTGTCGAGGTGTTGCGTCGACCGGTTGAACCTGGTCGGTTCCGTTCCGGAATGTTCGTAGAATTGTTGGCCTGCAATGGCTTACGCCAGTATCTATCGGAAGGTTGGGGCATGCGGTGACAATGCGGCGATGGAATCGTTCTTCGCGTTGCTGCAACGCAATGTCCTCCACCGTGGCCGCTGGAGCAGCCGTGGGGAACTACGGTCGGCGACCGTCGGGTGGATCGAGACGACCCACCACGGCGGCGCCGGCAACGCGGTCTCGGTCGACTGAAGTGCTGCCACACAATCACCACCGGCAGATAGAAAGTGGGCCAGCAGCGGCCCCGCGATGACGCCCAGCGAAATCCGCAGTCCTTTCCACCCATCATCCGCAACACGCCTCCCGATCACATCCGGGACCCGACATATTCCCAGATCAGAGCATTCACTCAGGCCACGGGTCTACCCTGTCCATCCTGCGACACTCGCCGTCTTTCGTCAGGACGAGGACCGATAGGCGTGCGCGCGGTGAGAGATCGCGGTGACCTCGACCGTACGATTCGCGTCGTTGATCAGATACAGCACCCGGTACGTACCCCGGCGGGCGCTGTACGCCGGGGCGAGCGGTGGATCCAGAGGTTTCCCCACCCGCCGCGGATTCTCCAGCAGCGGACCGGTGACGAACTCGTACACCGCGGTCGCGACCTTCTCCGGCAACGACGTCGCCAACGCCCGCGCAGCCGACCGCGCCATCACCAACCGATACCCCTCGCCCCGCTCGCTCACTCCCCGGACGACCGAGCATTACGCATCAGCCGGGCCAGCTCCTGCGCATCGACGACATCCCCACCGTCGACCTCGGCCCGGCCGGCGAGATGCGCCGCCAGCAGATCGGTATCCGACAACACCGCGATCGTCTCCCGCAACGCGTCGTAGTCGTCGGCGCCCAGCAGGACCGCGGCGCGGTGCCCGTTGCGGGTGATCTCGAACCGCTCGTGCGTACGTTCGGCCTCATCGACCAGCCGCGACAGCTGCGCCCGGGCGTCGGCAACAGGAAGAGTCGTCATGTACATAATTCTAGCCTAAACTTGCACTCGGCCCCGCACCCGGCAGATCGCCGACATCCGGATCGAGCCCGGTTTCCGGACGAAGGAACCCCTCCGAAAACGTGATGTCACGCGCTGGAGATCGTCGCGTTCCGATCTCGCCAGGCCAGATCCCCGTCGCGGCCGATGACGCCATTGCGGGCAACCGATGCAATCAGTGTCACGTGCACCCGATCCTCATCCCTGACGGCGAGTCCCGATCAGCAGTCACGGCCATACCCACCAAGTCGACCTGCAACCGGCGGCGCCCGTGAGCCAATCCCTCAGCGTGTGACTACTCGAGACCGCCGTTGCTCTGGAGAAGTTGGGCGCTGATCCCTCCGCCCTCCGCCGAGCAGAGGAACGTCACCAGATTCGCGCAGTCCTGCGGCATACCGAGGCGTCCCAGAGATGTGCAGGTGATCATGTGCGCCTTCTGCTGTTCGGTCCATTCACCCGGCGTCGGTCGGTCCGGGATTGATCGCGTTACAGGTCACTCCCAGATCGGCAAGCTCACGGGCGGCGGCCAGCGCGATCCGGTCCATCGCCCCCCTTGCTCGCCCCACAGGCCAGGTTGCCGGCGGTGTGAACGCTCGTCAGGCTGACCACCCGCCCGGTACCGTGCTGACCGCGAAATCGCAGCCTGTATCCCCGGATCAGCAGCCACGACGCCCGCGTACTGACCGCGAAGTGCCGATCGAAGCTCTCCACCGTGGTGTCCAACCGGCCGGAATCGACCGACTCGCAATGGCAGAACACAGCGCGGAGACGTTTCCCAGTTCGCGCTCGACGCTGTCGAAGAGCCGATGGGTCAATCCCACTTCTCTCACACTCCCCCGGCGGAGGTTCTTTCCGTACTCGGCGCGATCGCCGAGTTCTCTGGTATCCAGATACGCCGGGATGTCCGCACGAACCCTCGCTGTTGCCCGCGTGCGGCCGCACCGGCGGCCACATAATCGAAACTCGGTGTGCGCCAATTCGAAATGGTTCGATCGAAGCTCATTGAGGATTTGGTGAACGAATTGCGTGGGACACCACGGGGGGCGCGCCGCGGCGTAGCGTTGGGGTGACGCCTTGTGGGCTCGCCCAGCACGTTGGCTCACCCAATCCAGGTAAAACCTTATGCACCAGCTCAGTTCACTCGATTCACAGTTCCTCGACGCCGAGACATCCACCACCTCCACCCATGTCGGAGTCCTGAGTGTCCTCGGCCCCACCACACCGGGGGGCGGGCTCACGGTCCAGGACCTCCGGGCGCTCGCCGGTGACCGATTACACCTGGTGGGGCCACTGCGGTGGCGGCTACAGGAGGTACCACTCGGGCTCGACCGACCCTACTGGGTGGACTCCGAGTTCCTCGACCTCGGCTATCACATCCGGGAGGTCACCCTGACCGGTCCCGGCACCGACGAACAGCTCGCCGAGCAGATTTCCGGTCTCGCGGCACGTCCACTGAGCCGCGACCGGCCCCTGTGGGAGTGCTACCTGGTGAACGGGCTCACCGGTGGCCGGCAGGCGATCTACACCAAGGTGCACCCCGCGGTGATCGACGGTCTGACCGCGGCGCAGGCCCTCGCGGTGCTGATGGACACCACCCCGCAACCCCGCACGGTGCCGCACCGGCTCAGCGACGAGCAGTACCAGGCGGCCGGCGCCCTGGGGATGCTCGGCTACAGTGCCTGGCATCTGGCACTGTTGCCCGCGCGAATGATGTGGTCCTCGCTCCGGCTGGCACCGCACCTGCCTGAACTCGCCCGCGCCCTCACCGTCCCGGGCGCGGACCTGCTGGGCACACTCGCCCGGCGGCTGACCCCGCGCACATGGCGGCGGTCGGCCGACGAAGCGACGGCCGGGGCACCGGCCGCGCCCGACACCCCATTCCACGGCCCCGACACCGCGCGCCGACGCTTCGCGTTCACCTCGCTGCCGCTCGGCGAGGTCGAGGCGGTCAGGACCGCGCTGGGGTTCACCGTCGACGACGTGGT
>NZ_LTCZ01000433.1:0-1787 GCF_001583455.1 Rhodococcus sp. LB1
ACCACGTCGTCGACGGTGAAACCCAGCGCGGACCTGACCGCCTCGACCTCGCCGAGCGGCAACGAGGTGAACGCGAAGCGTCGGCGCGCGGTGGCGGGGCCGTTGAATGGGGCGTCGGGCGGTGTCGGTGCCCCGGCCGTCGGCTCGTCAGCCGACCACCACCATGCGCGCCGGGTCAGCCTGCGGGCGAGTGTGCCCAGCAGGTCCGCGCCGGGGACGGTGAGGGCGCGGGCGAGCTCGGGCAGGTACGGTGCCAGCCGGAGCGAGGACCACATCAGCCGCGCGGGCAATAGTGCGAGATGCCAGGCGCTGTTGCCGAGCATCCCCAGTGCGCCGGCCGCCTGGTACTGCTCGTCGCTGAGCCGGTGCGGCACCGTGCGGGGTTGCGGGGCGGTGTCCATCAGCACCGCGAGGGCCTGCTCCGCGGTCAGACCGTCGATCACCGCCGGGTGCACCTTGGTGTAGATCGCCTGCCGGCCACCGGTGAGCCCGTTCACCAGATAGCACTCCCACAGGGGCCGGTCGCGGCTCAGTGGGCGTGCCGCGAGACCGGAAATCTGCTCGGCGAGCTGTTCGTCGGTGCCGGGACCGGTCAGGGCGACCTCCCGGATGTGATAGCCGAGGTCGAGGAACTCGGAGTCCACCCAGTAGGGCCGGTCGAGCCCGAGGGGTACCTCCTGTAGCCGCCACCGCAGTGGCCCTACCAGGTGTAATCGGCCATCTGCGAGCGTGCGGAGGTCTCGCACCGTGAGCTGGCCGCCTGGCGCGGTGGGGCCGAGGACACTCAGGACCCCGACATGGGTGGAGGTGGTGGATGTCTCGGCGTCGAGGAACTGCGTATCGAGTGAACTGAGCTGGTGCATAAGGTTTTTACCTGGATTGGGTGAGCCAACTTGCTGGGCGAGCCCACAAGGCGTCACCCCAACGCTACGCCGCGGCGCGTCCCTGTGGTGTCCCGAGTAATTCGTTTGCCGAATCCTCGATGAGCGTCGGTCGAACCATTTCGAATTGGCGCACACCGAGTTTCGATTTGTGGCCGCCGGAACGGCCGCAAGCGGGCAGCAGCGAGGGTTCGTGCGGATATCCGCACGTCGGGGCGATGAAGATCGTTGGCTCCCCGCTTCGAATCGCGGAGTGTTCCGTCCGACCGGGCACCGTGGGCCGTTGAATCTTCGCCGCTTGTCGTGTTCGGCTCGGTCTGGGTCTCGCCTCGAGGCAAATGCTCTCAGCGGCTCCCGCGAGGCGACCCGGGTGCCCGGGGCCGGCAGGGCGCGGTGGGGTTGGCGAAGGCGGCGCGTAGGACACCGCTATCGCCCGAATCGACGAGATGACCTCCCGCAGCGACATCGTCAAGCTGAGCGACGCGGACCTGGCCTGGCTGCGGCCAGGCGATCGCCACGGTGATGCAATTCGGTGGCCGATGTCTCGGGCCCGGAGATCCTGGTCGTCACCCACGGCGACACCGCAGCCACGCGGTACACCCGGAGCGGGTTCGTGCGCGTCCCGCGGGCGCCGGGTCGACCGGGTCGAGGTGGACACCGCCGAGTTGGAGGACGCTTTCAGGGCCGGGTTGCGGCACGCCATGACCGACCGCGACCTGCTGGCCCGTAGAACCGATCGGCACCGGCGACGAGCTGCGCCATCGAACCCGGCGGCACTCGTTCCACTCGCGGGTCCACTGCGCCTGATCCGGTGCCGAGTGCGCGCCAACAAGGACGACCCCGGCGCCGCCTAGAATGGGGTGATACGGACGCCTTCGCTGCATCGGGCGAGGTGGTCCGCGGCGG
>NZ_LTCZ01000433.1:1810-2324 GCF_001583455.1 Rhodococcus sp. LB1
GCCGCGGCGGGCCCGGGTCACGATCATGGTGACGGTGGCTCTCGTTGCGTTGCTGGTGATCGGGCCGCGTCTGGTCTTGGTGTACACGGATTGGCTGTGGTTCGGTGAGGTCGGCTACCGCCGCGTGTGGGGGACCGTCCTGGTCACCCGGCTGATCCTGTTCACGGCGGTGACGCTGCTGGTGGGTGCGGTGATCTCCGTGGCCATGGTGTGGGCGTACCGGTCCCGCCCATTGTTCGCGGCCGAGGCCTCGGCCGCGGCTGAAGCGAAGGATCCGCTCGAGCGGTATCGGACGGTGGTGCTGCGCCGCCCGCGGTCGTTCACGGTGGGGATCGCGCTGCTGCTGGCGCTGCCGTTCGGGCTGCACGCGCAGGCGAGTTGGGAGACGGTGCAACTGTTCCTGCACGGCGGCGGCTTCGGTACCGTGGACGCGGAGTTCGGGTACGACATCGGCTTCTATGTCTTCGACCTGCCGTTCTACCGGATGATCCTGACGTGGCTGTTCATCGCGGTG